>DOKO01000292.1:0-666 GCA_003510825.1 Stenotrophomonas sp. | reverse complement strand
GTGGTGCGATGGAACAGGCGCGTGCCAAGGTCCTGTTCCAGCCGGGCGATGCGCTTGCCGACCGCCGAGGCCGTGAGGCCGAGGACACGGGCGGCGCCGACGATGCTGCCGGCCTCGGCAGTGCGGACAAAGGCGAGCAGGGCGGAAATCGAGTCCATGTCGGAATGATTGCGGAATGCATGGACGCAATCAACATCCTCGCAACGTGTTTTTCCCGGGGCAACGCACATTCATCATCACGGCCCTTCGTGAAAGGAGGACCGCATGGCCCCCCGTTGTGCCCAGGATTCCCGCGCCGCTGGACGCGGTGCGCTGCTCGCCGTGTGCCTGGCCGCGCTCGCGCTGCCGCTGGCCTTTTCCGCAGGTGCGGTGGTCGTCCCGTCGCTGCAGCTGGGGCAGGGCGCTTCGCCGCTGGCGCTGGCCTGGGTGACCAATGCCTTCATGCTGACCTTTGGCGGCCTGCTGCTGGCTGCCGGTGCGCTGGCCGACCGGCTGGGCCGGCGTCGCGTATTCCTGGCCGGGACCGCCGGCTTCGCCGCCACCACCGCCTGCGTCTGCCTGGCGCCTGACCTGGTGTGGCTGGATATCGCGCGCGGCCTGCAGTGCGTGGCCGCCGCCGCCGCGTTGGCCTCGGGCACGGCGGCGCTGGCCGAGGCCTGGCAGGGG
>DOKO01000069.1 GCA_003510825.1 Stenotrophomonas sp. | reverse complement strand
GCCGCTGCGCGCGTTCTTCGCATCCGGCATCGACACCGAAGGTGGTGGCGAAGCTTCCAGTACCGCCATCCAGGCGATGATCCGCCGCCTGATCGATGACGAAAACCCACGCAAGCCGCTTTCTGACGCCAAGCTGGCTGACCTGCTCAAAACGTCGGGAATCCCAGTAGCGCGGCGCACCGTGGCGAAGTATCGTGAGGCCATGAACATCTCCGCCTCGCACGAAAGGGTCAGAATCGCTTGACGCGCCGCCGCGCCCGGCGGAGAGGTTCATTGGCACATCCGAACACAGGAGAAACCCGATGCGCATCGAAACGTTTGGCAAAGATGTCGAAGTCACCCCGGCCCTGCAGTCGTATGTTGAAGAAAAGCTGGCCCGGGTCGGAAAGCACTTCGACCAGCACTGCGAAGCGCGGGTAACCCTCAAGCTGCAGAAGACCGAACACCACGTCGACGCCAGCCTCAATATTCCCGGCCAGACCCTGCACGCCGAAGCCGGCGGCCAGACCATGTATGCCGCCATCGACGTGCTGGCGGACAAGCTCGACCGTCTGGTGATCAAGCACAAGGAGAAAAAACAGCAGCACGCACCGCTGCCGGTGGGCGACAATGGCGGCTGATCGCCACCGCTCCCCGCAGACATGCCACTGACTGACCTCCTGGCGGCCGTGCAGACCCAGCTCTGCACGGCCACCGACCGCGACAGCGTCCTGCAGGCCGCCGCCGGGTTGCTGGCCTGCCGCCAGGCCAACGCCGAACAGATCTACCTCAACCTGTGCCAGCGCGAAGCCCTGGGCAGTACGGCGATCGGTTGCGGCATCGCCATTCCCCACGGCCGGGCGCCTGCCCTGGACCGTCCCCGCGGCGCCCTGCTGCGGTTGCAGACCCCGGTCGATTTCGGCGGCGATGAACCGGTGGACCTGGTGTTCGCCATGGCCGTCCCCGCCCATTACACCCACCAGCACCTGATGCTGCTGTCCGAACTGGCCGAGCTGTTCTCGACGCCGTCGATCCGCGACGCCCTGCGCGCGGCCGGCGATGCAGGGGAACTGCGCGAGGCCCTGGACCTTCCTCCATCGGCGAGCGCCGCATGAATACCAGCATCACCGCACGCGAACTGTTCGACCAGCAGCGCGAGCGGCTGGGCCTGCGCTGGGCCGCCGGCAAGGCCGGCGAGAAACGCGAGCTGGAAGCCGGCAACACGGTCTCCCGCCGCCCCTCGCTGGCTGGCTACCTCAATGCGATCTACCCCAACAAGGTGCAGATCCTCGGGACCGAGGAACTGTCCTGGCTGGACGCGCTGGAACCGCGCCAGCGCTGGGAGACCATCGAGAAGATCATGCAGTCGCACCCGCTGGCACTGGTGCTGACCCGCAACCAGCCCTGCCCGGAAGACCTGCGCGCGGCCGCCGATGAATCCGGCACGCCGCTGTGGCTGTCGCCCAAGCGCGGCCATGAACTGCTCAACCACCTGTCCTACCACCTGGCGCGCACGCTGGCGCCGCGGGTGATCCTGCATGGCGTGTTCATGGAGATCTACTCCATCGGCGTGCTGATCACCGGCGAGGCCGGGTCCGGCAAGAGCGAGCTGGCGCTGGAACTGCTCAGCCGCGGCCACCGCCTGGTGGCCGACGATGCCCCCGAATTCACCCAGATCGCCCCCGACGTGCTCGATGGCACCTGCCCGGAACTGCTGCAGGACCTGCTGGAAGTGCGCGGCCTGGGCGTGCTGAACGTGCGCGAGATGTTTGGTGATACGGCGGTAAAGAAGAACAAGTACCTTCGGCTGATCGTCCACCTGACCAAGCCGATGACCGAACCCACCCCGCACGGTTACGAGCGCCTGACCGGCGATTCGGGCACCCGCCACGTGCTGGACCTGGACGTGCCGCTGATCACCCTGCCGGTGATGCCCGGCCGCAACCTGGCGGTCCTGACCGAGGCGGCCACCCGCCTGCACATTCTGCGTACCAAGGGTATCGACCCGGCGGCGATGTTCATCGCCCGCCACAGCAACCTGCTGGAACGGCGAACGCCCTGAGCCCCACCACCAAGAGCCTGTCCATGAGCACCCCCACCCCCACCGCCCCGACCCTGATCATCGTCAGCGGCCTGTCCGGCTCGGGTAAATCCGTCGCCCTGAAGACCTTCGAGGACCAGGACTACTACTGTTCGGACAACCTGCCGATCCAGCTGCTGCCGGCTTTCGTCCGCAGCGTGCTGGAGAACCATGACGGTGGCGCGCCGCGCCGGCTGGCGGTGGGCATCGACGTCCGCGGCCAGGCCGACCTGAGCCAGCTGGGCAACTGGCGCAAGCTGGCCACCGATGCCGGCGTGGAAACGAAGGTGCTGTACTTCGAGGCCAGCGACGAGACGATGCTCAAGCGCTATGCCGACACCCGTCGGCGGCACCCGCTGAGCCAGCTCGGCCTGTCGCTGCCCGAAGCCATCGCCCGCGAGCGCGAGCTGATCGCACCGCTGCGCCGCGAGGCCGACGTGGTGATCGACACCAGTGCATTGAACGTGCACCAGCTGCGCCGGCGCATCATCACCGAGTTCGCGATGGGCCACGCCACGCGCCTGTCGCTGCTGTTCGAATCGTTTGCCTACAAGCGCGGCGTGCCGGCCGAGGCCGACTTCGTGTTCGATGCACGCGTGCTGCCCAACCCGCACTGGGACCCGGACCTGCGTGCACTCAGCGGCCGCGAGCCCGGCGTGCGTGACTACCTGGAAGCGCAGCCGGACGTGCAGCGCTACCTGACCCAGCTGATGGATTTCCTCGACACCTGGCTGCCCAAGCTGGGCGATGGCACGCGCAGCTACGTGACCGTGGCCTTCGGCTGCACCGGCGGCAAGCATCGCTCGGTGTACCTGGCCGAGCGCATGGCACGGCATGCCCGCGAGATGGGCTGGGATGACGTGGCCACGTACCACCGCGAACAGGATTGACCTTAGAGCGAAGACGGAACAATGGGCGTAGATCCACGCCATGCGTGGAGACCGCCCGCAGGGCGGCACAAGCATCCGTAGCCGGCCGCTGCCCTCAACCACTTTCGTCCGAAGTTGAACGCCTGCCGGAGCTGCCCCGGGGGCGTTTGGCCGCTCCACGCGGGGCCCATCCACGCATGGCGTGGATCTACTGGGCGGAATACATGAATACGGGACACAGTGCCCCTCTTCTGCTGCTATCGCCAATTCACCTCGACCTGTTAACGTGCAGTAATGACCTGTGGCATTCTCCTCGTAACACATCCTGGGGTCGGGACCGCCCTGCTTGACGTGGCGACCCGGCTCCTGCGGCAATTGCCGCTGAAAACCGAAGCTTTCGAAGTACCGTTCGACGCAGACCTGGATGCCCTTCTCCCGCTCGCCTCGGCTGCTCTGCGCCGGGTCGATGGTGGCGAAGGCGTGCTGATCCTGACCGACCTGTACGGCGCCAGCCCCGCCAACCTTGCCGGGCAGCTGGCCCGGTTGGGGACCCCGGTTCGCCGGGTGTCGGCGCTGAGTCTGCCGATGTTGCTGCGGGTGATGAATTATCCGGAACAGGGACTGGATCAACTGCCCGCCACAGCCGCGGCGGGCACCCGTAATGGAGCGATAGTCGACGATGCTTGAACGAGAACTCACCGTGAGCAACCGCTTGGGCCTGCATGCCCGGGCCACCGCCAAGCTGGTGCAGACGCTGGCCCCATTCCGCTGCAACGTGACCATGGCCGCCAAGGGCCGTGAGATCAACGCCAAGAGCATCATGGGCGT
>DOKO01000144.1 GCA_003510825.1 Stenotrophomonas sp. | reverse complement strand
CGCGTGCGGCCGCTGCGGGTGGACCGGCAGGAGCTGGCGCCGACCCTGCTGGCCGAAGGGCCCGATCTGGTGATCGATGCGTCAGGTCCCTTCCAGGAGTACGGCAGCCAGCGCTATGCGGCCATCGAGGCCTGTATCGCCGCCGGCATCGATTATCTGGATTTCGCCGACGCCGCCGACTTCGTGTTCGGTGTCTCGCAGTTCGACGCGCAGGCGCGCGCGGCCGGCGTCTACGTGCTGTCCGGGGTCAGCAGCTTCCCCGTGCTGACCGCCGCCGTGCTGCGGGTGATGGCTACGCGCATGGACATCCTCAGCGTGGAAGGCGGCATCGCGCCGTCGCCCTACGCTGGCATCGGCCTGAACGTGATGCGCGCGGTGGTCGGTTATGCCGGGTCACCGGTGAAGCTGCGCCGCGACGGCCGCGATGGCCACGGCGTGGGCCTGGCCGAAAGCCGCCGCTTCACCGTGGCGGTGCCGGGCCGGATACCGCTGCGCAACCTGCATTTCTCGCTGGTGGACGTGCCCGACCTGCAGGTGCTGCCGCCGGAGCACCCCACGCTGACCGATATCTGGATCGGCGCCGGCCCGGTGCCGGAGGTCCTGCACCGCATCCTCAATCTGCTGGCCAAGGCCCGCCGGCACCTGCGACTGCCGTCGCTGGAGCCCTGCTCGCGGCTGTTCTACACCGTGCTGAACCTGATGAAGTTTGGCGAGCATCGCGGCGGCATGATCGTGCGCGCGATCGGCGTGCGTGATGGCGCGCCCGTGCAGCAGAGCTGGCACCTGCTGGCCGAGGCCGATGACGGTCCCTACATTCCGTCGATGGCCATCGAGGCGCTGATCCGCAAGCAGCTCGCCGGCGAACGGCCGGCGCCGGGCGCGCGCCCGGCAACGCATGCGCTCGAACTGACCGACTACGACCAGGTGTTTGCCGGCCGCACCATCCATACCGGTTTCCGCCAGGACATGCCCGGCGCCAGCCTGTACCAGCGCGTGCTGGGCGATGCCTATTCGCGTTTGCACACAGCCGTGCAGGCCCTGCATGCGCCGGGTGCGGCACGGTGCTGGCAGGGCAGGGCGCAGGTGCAGCGAGGCAGTGGCCTGCTGTCGCGACTGCTGGGGGTGGTGTTTGGTTTCCCGGCTGCAGGCGAGCAGGTGCCGGTCAGCGTCGCCTTCGCGCCGGAAGCGGGCGGCGAGCGCTGGACGCGCACGTTTGCCGGGCGCCGCTTCTCCTCGCTGCAGACCGAAGGGCGTGGTCGCAACGAGGCGCTGCTGGTCGAGCGCTTCGGTGCCGTGTCGGTGGCGCTGGCCGTGGTGGTCGAGGGCGGTCGGCTGCAGCTGGTGCCACGTCGCTGGTCGCTGCTGGGCATCCCGCTGCCGCGCGCGCTGCTGCCGGGCGATGACAGCTTCGAGTACGAAGTGGATGGACGTTTCGTGTTCGACGTGGAGATCGGTGCGCCGCTGGTCGGCCGCATCGTGCATTACCGGGGGACGCTGGAGCCGGCGTGAGGATTTCCGCTGCGTGCATGCAGCGGGTGTGTCGGAATCGGATCGGCGTGCTGTCGCTTCGGACGCTGCATGGCGCGCGGCAGCGCTTCTGGTGTGACGTATATCGCCTGTGGTGGGGCGGTTCGGGCGTGCGTACAGGCGGTTGCGAGACCCGCCGAATGTCCAGGATTTTCAAGCGCATGGCGTGAATCCGGGCCCGCGCCGAGCGCTGTGTCGTGGCAAATTCCGCGCAGTTCATCGCCGGTTTCAGCACTGCCGCGCACGCCAGGCCCGTGCCTATAACGCTCCGGCAGTTCCATCACCGGAGAGAGTTCATGGCATTTGCATCCGCACATCGCGTGCTGAAGCGCAGCGCGCTTTCGGCAGTGTTGTTTTCCATCGTCGGCAGCGTCGCTGCGCAGAGCACCACCGGCACGCTGCACGGCACCGCCGCCGGTTCCGAAGGCGCGACCGTCGTCGCCCAGAGTGACAGCGGCCTCAGGCGCACGGCGGCCATCGATGCGCAGGGGCGCTACAGCTTTGGCGCGCTGCCGGTGGGCCGCTACAGCATCAGCCTGCAGCGCGACGGGCGCATCCTCGAACAGCGCGACGACGTGCAGCTGCGCGTGGGCAGCGGTACCGAAGTGAGCTTCGCCGCACATGGCCCAGCCACCACGCTGGAAGCGGTCAACGTGACCGCGGCGAACCTGCCGAAGATCGATGTGAGCCACACCGTGTCCAAGTCGGTCATCACCTCCGAGCAGCTGGACGTGCTGCCGCTGGGGCGCAGCGCTGAATCCATCGCGCTGCTGGCGCCGGGCGTGGTGGCCGGCAGCGGTGCCTTCTCCAACGGGTCGCGCTCGGTCCTGTCGTTCGGCGGCTCCAGCGTCACCGAGAACGCGTATTACCTCAATGGCTTCAACGTCACCAATCCACTCAACTACCTGGGCGGCGTCAGCCTTCCTTACGGCTCCATCGACCAGCAGGAAACCTTCACCGGCGGCTATGGTGCGGCGTATGGCCGTTCCACCGGTGGCGTCATCAACCAGGTCGGCAAGCGTGGCACCAACGCGTGGCGGTTCGGCGCGCAGGTCACCTGGTCGCCGGCCGGGCTGGCCGAATCTCCGGCATCGGTGGACTACCCGGACATGACCCTGCCGGAGGGATATGCCTACGAGAACGAGGCCAAGCCGGGCACGCTGTACCGCTACCGGCGCGGTGACAAGTCCACCACGACCACCTACAGCGGCTATGTCAGTGGGCCGTTGATCGAAGACAGGCTGTTCATCCATCTTGCCGCCGAATCGAACCGTCGCGAGGGTGTTGCAACCGCCAACGAGGCTGCCGCGCAGCAGGTGCGCAACCACTACCGCGCGGATACGCCGAAGTTCTACGGCAAGGTCGACTGGAACATCAACGACAGCAATACGCTGGAATACACGCGCTTCCAGGACACGGATCGTACCGGCGGCTACTACCGGGACTTCGACTACGAGACGCTGTCCGAAGGCGAACGCACCGGTACGTTCCCCAACGTGGCAAAGTCCAGTACCGACGTCGATATCTTCAAGTACACCGGCTACCTCAACGACGCGCTGACCTTCAGTGCCGTGTGGGGGCGCACCCGCACCAGCAACCTCAATTTCAATCCGCTGGACTCGGGCAACCCCTACATCAATGGCGCCGGCAACCAGGATCCCGCGTTGAACGGCGGCACGCCGATCCGCAACGACCAGCCCGACCTGTACACCAAGGCACCGGATGCAGGCAGTACGACGCACGGGCTGCGCATGGACCTGCAGTACCGCATCGGCAACCATGAGTTGACCGCCGGTGTCGACAACATGACCTACCGGGCCACCAACGAAGGCGAATCCATGACGGGCCCCGGCCATGCCTGGATCTATTCGCGTGGCAATCCGGGCGCCTCGCCCAGCCCGGGCTTCGGCATCGCACCCCCGGGGGGCAATGGCTACTTCGTGCAGAAGTACATTTTTTCCACCACCACCAGCATGTCGGTGAAGCAGCGGGCCTATTACCTGGAGGACCGCTGGCAGCTGACGCCCGACTGGCTGCTGACGCTCGGCCTGCGCAACGACCGCTTCACCAACTTCAACAGCGATGGCAGGGCCTACGTGGAGAGCGGCGACCAGTGGGCGCCACGACTGGGCGCCAGCTGGGATGTTTTCGGTGACGCCTCGTTGAAGCTGTTCGCCAACCTGGGCCGCTACTACCTGGCACTGCCCAACAGCGTGGCCATTCGTGGCGCTTCCGCATCGACGTACACGCGTGAGTACTTCACCTATACCGGCATCGATGCCAACGGCAACCCGACCGGTCTGACGCCGCTCGGACCGGGTCCGGTGTCGGCCAACGGCGAGTATGGGCAGGCACCCGATCCGCTGGCGGTGGCGCCGACCGACCTGAAGTCGCAGTACCAGGACGAACTGATCCTGGGCTTCGAGAAGACCCTGGGCAGCCGCTGGAACACCGGCGGCAAGGTCACCTACCGGCAACTGCAGTCGGCCATTGACGATACCTGCGATGCCGACCGCTTCGTCGACCGACTGGCAGGCATGGGGCTGGATGCGGACACCTTCGATCTGCCCGGTTGCGTGATCTTCAATCCGGGTGCCACCAACACGTTCCAGCTGCGGCACCGTGATGGTTCCGGCTACACGCCGGTCAGCATGAGTTCGACGGACTGGGGCTACGACGGCAAGAAGGCGAAGCGTCAGTATGTCGCGCTGGATGTGTTCATCGAACACCCGATGTCCGACGGCTGGTACGGCCGCCTGGACTACACCTGGTCGCGCAGCTTCGGCAACACCGAAGGGCAGGTGAGATCGGATATCGGCCAGAGCGATGTGTCCAAGACCCAGGACTGGGATGCGGCGGCGTTGATGGAGTACGCCGGTGGCTACCTCGCCAATGATCGCCGGCACCAGTTCAAGGCATTCGGCGCCTACCAGATCAATGACGAATGGACCGTGTCTGCCACGGTCCGGTTGATGTCGGGCATGCCGAAAAACTGCCTGGGCTACTACGGCAGTGACCAGAGCGATCCTCTCAATGGTTACGGATCGGCCTACCACTACTGCAACGGCAGGCCGTCGCGTCCCGGCGACGCGGGTCGGCAGCCGTGGACGGCGCAGCTGGACATGGGCGTGATGTACCGCCCCGGGTTTGCTGACAACCGGCTGGGCTTTGGCCTGAACGTCTTCAACGTGCTCAACCAGCGGCGCCAGCTGCAGTCGACCGCCACCTACCAGACCGGGCCGGACACGGTCTCCAACCTTTACGGCATGGGCAGCTACTTCACACCACCCCGGACGGTGCGCCTGAGCGCCTCCTACGACTTCTGACCTGCGCGAACAGCGGCTCTCTCTCTCCGCAAGGGTTGGCTTGGCCCTGATCCGTCAGGGCCCTCTTTCCAGTGACCTGCCTGCACGGATCCACGGCAGGCACGGATACCCATCACACCCGCGAAGGCGCCCCAGGGCGCCTTTTTTCGTTGTCGCCTCGCCCTGCCGCCCAGTGCGGGAAAGCGAAAGTTAATGCTCTTTGCACCTTTCGAAATCAGCGTGCCCGCGCCGCGCATAAGCGGTCAAATGAATGCCGCAATGTCTCAGTTAAATGAAATGTAAATGAATGTTCTCGTTTGTATCAAAGTAAAGTCAATGAAATCAATGACATAAAATATTATCCAGTAAGCCTTGCAAGTTAAACTTTTATGAAATTAATATCCTGTTCAGCTGTTTTCATGATCGAACATTGATGCAGCCAGCCTGAAACGTAAGTGTGTCTTTTCACGAAACAAGGAAATTTCATGTCCTATAGCAAGACGGCCATCCGGCTGAAGCGCACGGCACTGGCCGTTGTCCTGACATCGTTCGTCGGCGCCGCAGCGGCGCAGAGCACCACCGGTTCCCTGTATGGCAACGCCCCGGCCGCCGCAGGCGCCACGGTGGTCGTGCAGAGCGATTCGGGCCTCAAGCGAAGCGCCAACGTCGATGCAAACGGCCGCTACACCCTGGGCTCGCTGCCGGTGGGCCGGTACTCCATCAGCCTCGAGCGCGATGGGCAGGTGGTCGAGAAGCGTGACAACGTGCTGCTGAAGGTCGGCGTCGGCACGGAAGTTTCCTTTGGCCAGTCCGCCAGCGGCGGCGCCACCAACCTCGATGCCGTGAACGTCACTGCGGCCAACATTCCGAAGATCGACGTGACCAACACGGTCTCCAAGTCGGTCATCACCTCCGAACAGCTGGACGTGCTGCCGCTGGGCCGCAGCGCCGAAGCGATCGCGCTGCTCGCGCCGGGCGTGGTCGCCGGCAGCGGCGAGTTCTCCAATGGCTCGCGCTCGGTGCTGTCGTTCGGTGGCTCCAGCGTCACCGAGAACGCGTACTACCTGAACGGCTTCAACGCGACCAACCCGCTCAATGCAATGGGCGGTGTCAGCCTGCCGTACGGCTCGATCGACCAGCAGGAAACCTTCATGGGTGGCTACGGCGCGGGCTACGGCCGTTCCACCGGCGGCGTGATCAACCAGCTCGGCAAGCGCGGCACCAACGAGTGGAAGTTCGGCTTCCAGACCACCTGGTCGCCCGATTCGCTGGCGGAGTCGCCGCGCGACATCTACTACCCCAACCACACCGCGCCTCCGGGGTTGGAGCTCGAGGATGACACCGGCACCGTGGCCGGCTCGTTGTACCGCTCGCGCAAGGGCGACACGGCGACCCGTACCACCTACAGCGGTTATGTCAGCGGTCCGCTGATCGAGGATCGCCTGTTCATCCACCTCTCCGCCGAGAAAGATCGCAATGAGGGCGTATCGACGGGCGCGGCAGAAGCGGCACAGCAGATCCGCAGCCACTATGCCTACGACACGCCGAAGTTCTACGGCAAGATCGACTGGAACATCAACGACAGCAACACGCTGGAGTACACCCGGCTGCAGAACACGGATCGCTACAGCAGCTACTACCGCGAGTTCGACTACGACACGATGACCGAGGGCGAGCGTACCGGCACCTTCGCCAATACGACCAAGGTCAAGGATGAGTTCGACATCTTCAAGTACACCGGTTACCTGACCGATGACCTGACCCTGAGCGCGGTCTGGGGCCGCAGCAAGGAAACCAACCTGGAGTCCAATCCGCAGGATTCGGCAAACCCCTACATCAGCGGCCCGACCAGCCAGGATCCGTCGATCACCGGCGGTACGCCGATCCGCAACGACCAGACCGCGCTGTACACCAAGTCGCTTGATGCGGGCAGCAAGACCCGTGGCCTGCGCGTGGACCTGCAGTACCGCATCGGCAGCCACGAGCTGACCGCCGGCATCGACAACATGACCTACCAGGGCCACAACGAAGGGCAGGCGATGACCGGCCCGGGTTACGCCTGGATCTATTCGCGCATCGCACCGGGCTCGTCGCCGGCACCGGCGTTCGATGTCGCCGCACCGGGCGGTGATGGCTACTACGTGCAGAAGTACATCTTCTCCACCACCACCAGCATGTCGGTGGAACAGAAGGCCTACTACCTGGAAGATCGCTGGCAGGTCAGCCCGAACGTGCTGCTGACCCTGGGCCTGCGCAACGACAAGTTCACCAACTACAACAGCTCGGCCATCGCCTATGTCGAGAGTGGTGACCAGTGGGCCCCGCGCCTGGGCGCCAGCTGGGACGTCTTCGGCGATTCGTCGCTGAAGGTGTTCGCCAACCTTGGCCGCTACTACCTGGCCCTGCCCAACAGCGTGGCGATCCGTGGCGCATCGGCATCGACCTATACCCGTGAGTACTTCACCTACGGTGGCATCGATGCCAACGGCAACCCGACCGACCTGACCGCGCTGGGCCCGGGCCCGGTGTCGACCAACAACGAGTACGGCATTGCGCCTGACCCGCTGTCGGTGGCACCGACCGACCTGAAGTCGCAGTACCAGGATGAATTCATCATGGGCTTCGAGAAGACCCTCGGTTCGTCCTGGAACACGGGTGCCAAGTTCACCTACCGTCGCCTGCAGACCGCCATCGACGACACCTGCGATTCCGACCAGATCTACGCCAAGCTCGATGCGATGGGTGTGGATTCGAGTGGCATGGAAGTGCCGGGCTGCGTGATCTTCAACCCGGGCAAGACCAACACCTTCATGGTCAAGCACGCTGATGGTTCCGGTTACACGCCGGTGCAGATGAGTTCGTCGGACTGGGGCTACAACGGCAACAAGGCCAAGCGCAGCTACATGGCGGTCGACCTGTTCATCGAGCACCCGCTGAGCGACAAGTGGTACGGTCGCCTGGATTACACCTGGTCGCGCAGCTTCGGCAACACCGAAGGCCAGGTCAAGTCGGACATCGGCCAGGATGAAGCGGCCAAGACCCAGGACTGGGACTCCTACTACCTGATGGCTTACGCCGGTGGCTACCTCGCCAATGACCGTCGCCACCAGTTGAAGGGCTATGGCGCGTATCAGTTCAACGATGAGTGGACGGCGTCGGCGACCTTGCGTGTCACCTCGGGCATGCCGAAAAGCTGCCTGGGTTACTACGGCGCGGATGGCAGCGATCCGATCGGCTATGGCTCTGCCTATCACTACTGCAACGGCGAGCCGTCGCGTCCGGGTGATGCCGGCCGCCAGCCGTGGACCTATCGCTTCGACCTGGGCGTGATGTACCGCCCGGCCTTTGCCGACCACAAGCTGGCCTTCGGTCTGGACGTGTTCAACGTGCTCAATCAGCGCCGTGCGGTCCAGTCCGATCCGACGTATGAATCGGGCCAGCACACGATTTCCAATACCTACGGTATCGGCACCTTCTACACCGCGCCGCGTTCGGTGCGCCTGAGCGCGTCCTACGACTTCTGATGTAGAAGCCGCTCTCTTTCAGCAGGACATTTGACCCCGGCATCTGCCGGGGTCTTTTTTTTGCAGGTGCCGCCCACGAAAAAGGCGCCCTCAGGCGCCTTCTTCGTTACTGCACCACGGCCAGGTTCAGCGCCAGACCTTGATCTGCTCGGCGTCGGTGCGCTGCATCGGCTGGCCGGCCTTGCAGCTGAAGGTCGCGCCGAAGGCCGGCAGGTTCGACAGCGGGCCGTTGGTGCGCCAGCGACCCGGTGCACGGATGTCGGCGGTCAGGCGGCGTGCGGCCTCGTTCGGCGACAGCTGCTGCGGCCACAGGGCGGCCCAGGCGCGGAAGAAGCCCTGCTGCTGCGCCGGCTTGGCCTTCGGTTCCTGCGCGGTATACGCCGCCCAGGCCAATTCCAGGCCGGCGATGTCGGCCAGGTTCTCTTCCTGGGTCAGCGTGCCATTGACCTTGGCACCCTTCACGCCCGGGAATTCATAGGCGCCGTACTGCGCGGCCACGCGGTTGCCGAGCAGGGTCCAGGCGGTCTTGTCGGCTGGGGTCCACCAGCTGCGCAGCTCGCCCTTGGCATCGACCAGGGCGCCCTTGGCGTCGACGGCACGGTTCAGTTCGTGGCCGACCAGGCCACCGAAGCTGCCGAACTTGTCGGCGGCGTCGGCCTTGGCATTGAACACCGGGCCCTGCAGGATGGCGGCGGTGACGATCAGGCGGTTCTGCGCCAGGTCGTAGGCCAGCGACGGCTGCTGCGGCAGCACGTCCCAGCGACGGTCGGCGTTGCCCTTGCCGATGCGCTTCATTTCCTCGCGATGGCGCCAGGTCGAAGCGATCAGCATGTTGCCGCCGAACGAGCCACGGCCCATCGGCTGCACGCTGTAATCCAGGTCGCGCAGCGGGGTGCCGATCTCGATCTTCAGTGCGGCCAGCTTGGCCTGTGCTTCGGCCTTGGCCTCGGCGCTCATCCAGGTGCTGTTCTTGACCGCCTCGATCTGCACTTCGCGCACCTTGTCGACGATCCACGCCGCCTGGCGGCGATCTTCGGCGGACAGGTAGCGGGCGGCGTACTCGCGGCCGACCATCGGGCCAGCGGCCACGTTGATGGCGTCCAGCACGTTTTCCCAGCGCTGCGCGGGCAGGGTTTCACCGCGCAGCACGCGGCCGCGGAATTCAAACTCGGCGTCGCGGTAGGCCTTGGACAGGTACGGTGCCATCGAGTCGCCCACGCGCCAGCGCAGGTAGGCCTTCCACTGCTCCGGCTTGAGCTTGGTGACCATCGTGTCGAGCTGCTTGAACAGGCCCGGATCGGCCAGCGAGACCAGGTCGTCGTTCACGCCCTGTGCCTTCAGGAAGGCATCCAGCTGCAGGTTGCGGTAGCGGCTGTTGAGATCCTTGGTCGAGATCGGCGCGTAGTTGTTGAACGGGTTGTTGATGCCGGCCAGCGACTGCGCGTTGCGCGCCAGTTCGGTTTCCAGTTCGATCACCGACTGCGACTCGGCATCCAGCTTGGCTGCCGGGGTACCGGTCAGGGCCAGGATCTGCTTGACGTAGTTGCGGTAGCGGCCCATCAGGGCCACGGTGTCGGCATCGGTACGGGTGTAGAACGCCGGGTCGGGCAGGCCCATGCCGCCCTGCATGAAGTAGCCGATGTGGCGGTCCAGCGCCTTCAGGTCCACGTCCGGGCCGAAGTTGAAGGCCACCGGGATGCCGACCTGGTGCAGGGCGGCGATCGAGGCCGGGACGTCCTTGGCCTTCTTGATCGCGTTGATGCGGGTCAGCAGCGGGGCGATCGGGTTGGAGCCATCGGCTTC
>DOKO01000148.1:4790-5066 GCA_003510825.1 Stenotrophomonas sp. | reverse complement strand
GGCGCCATGGCCGACCAGTTCCATGGTGCGCCCTCGCGTGCGATGACGATGGTGGGCGTGACCGGTACCAACGGCAAAACCTCCACCGTGCAGCTGCTGGCCCAGGCCTGGCACCTCCTTGGTACGCCCAGTGGCAGTATCGGCACGTTGGGCGCCGGACTTTATGGTGCGGTCGAGCCGACCGGCTTCACCACCCCGCTGGTGCTGCAGATGCACGCGCTGCTGGCACAGCTGCGCAACGACGGCGCACGTGCGGTGGCGATGGAAGTCAGCTCG
>DOKO01000148.1:0-4587 GCA_003510825.1 Stenotrophomonas sp. | reverse complement strand
CGACGTGGCGGTGTTCACCAACCTCACCCGCGATCACCTGGATTACCACGGTGACATGGCCAGCTACGGCGCGGCCAAGGCACGCCTGTTCCACCGCCCGGGCCTGAAGGCTGCGGTGGTGAACCTGGATGATGCGTTCGGTCGTGAACTGTTCGCAGGCCTGCCGGCCAGCGTGCAGGCCATCGGCCTGAGCTCGCGCGGTGCCGCCGGTGCCAGCGTGCGTGCCGAAGGCCTGCAGCTGGATGGCCGCGGCATCGGCTTCGAACTGGTCATCGACGGCGCGCGCGCTGCGGTGCAGTCGCCGCTGCTGGGCCGCTTCAACGTGGACAACCTGCTGGCCGTGGCCGGCAGCCTGCATGCACTGGGCGAACCGGTCGAGCGCATCGCCGAAGTGCTGTCGGCACTGCAGCCGATCCGTGGCCGCATGAACCGCCTGGGCGGCGAAGACGGCCTGCCCACCGTGGTGGTCGACTACGCACACACCCCCGATGCGCTGGAACAGGCCCTTGAAAGCCTGCACGGCCACCTGCAGGGCACGCTGTACTGCGTGTTTGGCTGCGGTGGCGAGCGCGATACCGGTAAGCGTCCGCAGATGGCCGCCATCGCCGAACGCCTGGCCAACCAGGTCATCGTCACCGACGACAACCCGCGTGGCGAAGACGGCGACGTGATCGTGGCCGACATCCTGGCAGGTTTCACCGATGCCTCCGCCGTGACCGTGCAGCGCAGCCGCGCGCGTGCGATCGGCCTGGCGGTGAAGCGCGCCGGTGCGGGCGACATCATCCTGATCGCTGGCAAGGGCCACGAGCCCTACCAGGAGGTCAATGGCGTGCGCCACGACTTCGACGACACCGAAGTGTCGGCTGCCGCACTGGCCGCCAAGGCAGGTGTTCTAGCGGCGACGCGCATGGATGCGCTAGTGGCCCGGCCGCAGGACGCGGAAGAGGGCCCGCAGGCAGGGGAGGGCATCGCATGAAGCGCACCCTGCTTTCGCTGATCGCGCACTGGGCCGGTGGCGAGATCCACGGCGACGACGTGGCCATCGATGCGGTCAGCAATGACACCCGCAGCCTGGGCGCCGGCACCCTGTACGTGGCCCTGCGCGGCGAGCGTTTCGACGGGCATGATTTCGCCGCCGATGCGCAGGCGCGCGGTGCCAGCGCACTGCTGGTCGAGCGCCTGCTGCCGCTGGACGTGCCGCAGGTGCTGGTGGCCGACAGCGAACTGGCCCTGGCCAGGATTGCCGCCGGCATGCAGCGCGACCGCGACACCGAGGTGTTCGCGATCACCGGCAGCAACGGCAAGACCAGCGTCAAGAGCCTGCTGCTGGCGATCCTGCAGCAGGTGGCCGAGCACGCACACAAGGTGGTCTACGCCAACCCGGGCAACCGCAACAACGAGATCGGCCTGCCGCTGGCGGTGATCGATGCCCCGGAAGATGCCGACTACGCCGTCTACGAGATGGGCGCCGGCAAGCCGGGCGACATCGCCTACCTGACCGACATCGCCCGCCCGCGCTATGCGCTGGTCAACAACATCGCCCCGGCACACCTGGAACGCATGGGCAGCCTGCTCGGCGTGGCGGTGACCAAGGGCGCGATCTACGCGGCGCTGCCGGCCGATGGCGTGGCCGTCATCAATGTCGACGATGCCTACGGCCGCTGGTTCGAACAGCATTTCATCGGTACCCCGGCGCGCTGCCGGGTGCTGCGCTATGGCCTGGACCACAGCGCCGACGTCACCGCGCGCGACATCCGCGCCGGTGCGCAGGGCAGCCAGTTCACCCTGGTCGCACCGCAGGGCGAGGTCCGCATCGCACTCGGCCTGCCGGGCCGGCACAACGTCAGCAATGCGCTGGCCGCGGCCAGCCTGGCGCTGGGCGCCGGCATCGACCTGGCCCTGGTGGCGTCGGGCCTTGCTGCGGCGCAGCCGGTGCCGGGCCGCCAGATCGCCCACCAGCTGCGCAATGGCGCGGTGCTGGTGGACGACAGCTACAACGCGAACCCTGGTTCGCTGGCCGCCGCCATCGATGCCCTGGCTGCCGCCCCGGAAGAGGGCTGGCTGGTGCTGGGCGACATGCGCGAGCTGGGCCCGGACGCCGAAGCCCTGCACGCGCAGGCCGGCCTGCGCGCACGTGCTGCCGGCCTCAAGCGCCTGTATGCACTGGGCCCGCTCAGTGCCGCCGCCGCCACCGCCTTCGGCGAAGGCGGCCGTCATTTCGCCACCCATGACGCGCTGTCGCAGGCGCTGAAGGACGAGCTGCACGCTGGCGTGCGCTGCCTGGTCAAGGGTTCCCGTGGCAGCGCCATGGACACGATTGTCAAAGCGCTGCTGGCGCAAGGAGAGGAATCCCCGCATGTTGTATGAACTGGCTCGATGGTTGCAGCAGTTGGAGAGCCTGTTCGGGCTGTTCAACTACCAGACGTTCCGCGCCATCCTTGCCGCGCTGACGGCCCTGTTCCTGTCGCTGTGGCTCGGCCCGGCGGTGATCCGCCGTCTTGCCCAGTTCAAGGGCGGCCAGCCGATCCGTACCGACGGCCCGCAGACCCACTTCGTCAAGGCCGGCACGCCCACCATGGGCGGTTCGCTGATCCTGCTCACCGTCACCCTGTCGGTGCTGATGTGGGCCGACCTGCGCAACCGCTACGTGTGGCTGGTGCTGGCCGTCATGCTGTGCTTCGGGGCCATCGGCTGG
This sequence comes from Stenotrophomonas sp., assembly GCA_003510825.1. Classification (GTDB taxonomy): domain Bacteria; phylum Pseudomonadota; class Gammaproteobacteria; order Xanthomonadales; family Xanthomonadaceae; genus Stenotrophomonas. The sequence goes on along the minus strand of DOKO01000148.1, from coordinate 1,892 downwards.
TACGACGACTGGATCAAGATCGTGCGCCGCGACCCGAACGGCCTGGCCTCGCGCTGGAAGTACCTGCTGCAGTCGATCTTCGGCCTGGCCGCGGGCATCTTCCTGCTGCAGACCGCCGACGTGCCGGCCGCGCTGACCTTCTACATCCCGATGTTCAAGTCGATCGCGCTGCCGCTGGCCGGCATCAGCTTCGTGGCCATCGCCTACTTCTGGATCGTCGGCTTCTCCAACGCGGTCAACCTGACCGACGGCCTGGACGGCCTGGCGATCATGCCCACCGTGCTGGTGGCCTGCGGCCTGGGCGTGTTCGCGTACGCCTCGGGCAACGTGGTGTTCGCCAACTACCTGCAGATCCCGCAGATCCCCGGTGCCGGTGAGCTGGTCATCATCTGCGCGGCCATCGCCGGCGCGGGCCTGGGCTTCCTGTGGTTCAACACCTACCCGGCCATGGTCTTCATGGGCGACATCGGCGCACTGGCGCTGGGCGCGGTGCTGGGCACGATCGCGGTCATCACCCGCCAGGAGCTGGTGCTGGTGATCATGGGCGGCGTGTTCGTCATCGAAACGCTGTCGGTGATGATCCAGGTGGCCTCGTTCAAGCTGACCGGCAAGCGCGTGTTCCGCATGGCGCCGATCCACCACCACTTCGAGCTGAAGGGCTGGCCGGAGCCGCGAGTGATCGTGCGCTTCTGGATCATCTCGGTCGTGCTCGTGCTGATCGGCCTTGCCACCCTGAAGGTGCGCTGAGAATGAACGACCTGTCCCGCCAGGCAACACGCCTCGAAGCCATCGAAGGCAGCTACGACAAGTGGCTGCTGGGCGCGATCATCGCGCTCACGGGCATTGGCGTGGTGATGGTGGCGTCCAGCTCGATCGCACTGATGAGCAGCCCGTTCTACTACCTCAACCGCCACCTGATCTTCCTGGCGGTGGGCATCGTGCTGGCGGTCGTGGCCGCCCGCACCGAGCTGAAGTCGATCGAGCAGTACAACCAGATCCTGCTGCTGGGCTGCTTCGTGCTGCTGCTGGCGGTGTTCACGCCGGGCCTGGGCAGCACGGTCAACGGCGCGCGCCGCTGGGTCAACCTGGGCATTTCCAAGTTCCAGACGGTCGAAGCGGTGAAGGTGCTCTACATCGTCTGGCTGTCCAGCTACCTGGTGCGTTTCCGCGACGAGGTCAATGCGACCTGGCCGGCGATGCTCAAGCCGCTGGGCGTGGCCGGTGCGCTGGTCGTGCTGCTGCTGCTGCAGCCCGACTTCGGTTCGTCCACCCTGCTGCTGGCGATCACCGCCGGCATGCTGGTGCTGGGCGGGGTGAACATGCCGCGCATGTCGATGCCGGTGATCATCGGCCTGGTCGGCATGAGCGCGCTGGCGATCATCGAGCCGTACCGCATGCGCCGCATCACCTCCTTCCTGGACCCGTGGGCCGACCAGCAGGGCGACGGCTACCAGCTGTCCAACGCGCTGATGGCCGTGGGCCGTGGCGAGTGGACCGGCGTGGGCCTGGGCAACTCGGTGCAGAAGCTGTACTACCTGCCCGAAGCGCACACCGACTTCATCTTCTCGGTCACCGCCGAGGAATTCGGCTTCCTGGGCACCTGCACCATCGTCGCCCTGTACGCACTGCTGGTCGGCCGCACCTTCTGGCTTGGCATGCGCTGCGTGGAAATGAAGCGCCACTTCTCCGGCTACATCGCCTTCGGCATCGGCCTGTGGATCAGCATGCAGACCTTCGTCTCGATCGGCGTGAACCTGGGCATCCTGCCGACCAAGGGCCTGACCCTGCCGCTGATCTCGTCGGGCGGTTCGTCGGTGCTGATGACCTGCGTGGCGATGGGCCTGCTGTTGCGCGTGTCCTATGAACTGAAGCGCGCCGAGCGCCGCCAGGCC
>DOKO01000019.1 GCA_003510825.1 Stenotrophomonas sp. | reverse complement strand
TGGCGTGGATCTACTGAACCAACCGGGTCCGTGGCAGTAGATCCACGCCATGCGTGGATGAAGATCAATCGCTGTCTTCGACGCGCTCGCCCATCAGTTCGCGCTGGCGCTTGTCCAGCTCCTCGGCGTAGCGCTTGCGCACGAAGGCTTCGGAGACCACGCCCAGCACCTGGCCATCGCTGGCCACCACGGCCAGTTCGTCGGCCTGGGTCTGGTCGAAGCGCTGCATCACCGCCACCACGTTGGCGTTGGCGGCCAGTGCGACGTCGCGGTTCTCGGCGTAGTCGCCCACCACCGCATCCGGCTTCACGCCGTCGCCGTACATGCGCGGGATCTGCACGATGCCGGCGTAGTGGCCTTCGCTGTCCACCAGGATCACGCGGCCGCCGGAGCCCAGCGGGAAGCGCTGGCGGAACGAGGCCGTGTCCAGGTCGGCCGGTGCAGTGGCCACGCCCTTGCGCATCATCCGCCCGGCATTGAGGTTCTGCACCCAGCCCACGTCGCGGGCGCTCTTGATGGTCTCGCCGCGCAGGTGCATGCGCCAGGTCGAGAACGAATAGCCGAACCACTGCCGCACCAGGGTGCTGGACACCAGCACCGCGCTCATCACCACGCTGGTCAGCAGGAAGTCGTGGGTGCCTTCCAGCACCAGCATGGCCATGGTCATCGGTGCGCCGACCACGGCCGCGGCGAGGGCGGCCATGCCGGCCAGCGCGGCCGAGGTGGCATCGATCACCGGCACGCCGGTGGCCATCGCCAGCAGGCCGGCAAACAGCGCGCCCACCAGCGTGCCCATGAACAGCGAGGCGAAGAACAGGCCACCACGGAAGCCGAAGCCCAGCGAGATGCCTGAGGCCAGGCACTTGAGGGTCAGCAGGGCGCCGATCCAGATCAGCGGCAGGTGGGTGGTCAGGTCCAGGTGCAGGGCGCCATGGCCGGAGGACAGCACCTGCGGGCTGGCCATCGCCAGCGGAATCAGCAGCAGGCCGCCCAGCACGGGGCGGCCCCACAGCGGCAGCGGGCTGCGCTTGACCGTGCCTTCGATCGAGGCGATCAGGCGCATCACCAGGATGCCGACCATGGCGCAGCAGCAGCCGAGCAGGCCGTAGATGGCGTAGTCGGCGGCGCGCACGTCGATGGTGGACGCCGCCGGCAGCAGGTAGGCATCGATGCCGGCCTGGTCGGCCACGAACGCACCGGCCAGTGCGGCCACGGCCACCGGGGCCAGTGCGGCCGGGGTATAGGCGCCGATGACGATCTCGAAGGCATAGAAGGCACCGGCCAGCGGTGCGCCGAAGGCGGCGGCGATGGCGCCGGCCGAGCCGGCACCGACCAGGATGCGCACGTCGTTGCGGCGCAGGCGCATCACCCGGCCCAGCTGCGAGCCGCTGCCAGCGCCCATCTGCGTGTACGACGCCTCCAGGCCGACCGAGGCGCCGCAGCCGTTGGATATCAGGGTCTGGGTCAGCACGATCAGGTTGTCGCGCATCGACATGCGGCCGCCGTGCAGGGCGTTGGCTTCCACCGCATCGAGCAGGGGGCGCTTGAGGCGGGTGGCGGCCAGCGCGACCAGGCCGACCAGCAGGCCGCCCAGCGGCAGCACCAGCAGGGCGGTCCACGGCAGCGAGGGCAGGGAGCTCAGGCGGATGCCTTCATCCAGGCCGTACAGCGCGGCCTGCAGCCAGCGCGCGATGCCCGATTGCAGCAGGGTCAGGCCGCCGGCGAGCAGCCCGACCACCAGGGCGAGGGCGATGAACCACAGGTCGCTGCCGCGCAGGCGCAGGCGCAGGCCCTGGAACGCCAGATGCAGGCGTGATGGCGAAGCGTGGGAGGACATGGTGGCGGCATGATACGCCGCCACCGTGATCGCTGCCCTCACCGCATCGGGCGGCTGGGGGGCTTAGAAGCGGTACCGGCCCTGCACGTAGAAGGTGCGCGGCGCGGCCACCATGCGCCCGGCATTGCCGTCGACATTGCGGGTGTACCAGCGCTTGTCGGCGAGGTTGTTCACGCCCACCGCAATCTCGCTGTCGCCCACGCCCGGCACCTGCCAGGCCACCTGCGCGTTCAACAGGCGCACGCCCGGCACCCGGCCCACGCGCGCGTCGGCGCTCTCGGCCCAGGTGTTGGCGGCATCGGAGAACTGCCCGCTCTGGTGCGTGCTGGAGACGTTGAAGGTCCAGGCGGCGATGGCGTAGCGGGCGCCGATGCTGTCGGTGTCACGCGAGTAGAACGGCACGTCCAGGCCGCGGTTGTCGCCGGACTGCTGGATCGCCTTGGTCCAGGTGTAGTTGGCGTACAGCTCCAGGCCGGCCAGTGCGCTGTCCTCGGCGAAGCGGTACTCCAGCGCGCTTTCCACGCCCTTGTGGTCGGTGGCGCCGATGTTCTGGAAGGTCGGCGGGGTAATGCCCGGCACCTGCTGGATCTGGTTGTCGAAGCGCATCTTGAACACGGTCACTTCCGCGCGCAGGGCGCCATCCTGCCAGCGCGCACCCAGTTCGGTGGTCTTGGCCACTTCCGGGTTCAGCGGGTTGCTGGCGGTCTGCGAGTTCAGCTGGATGTTCTGCACCGGCCCGAACGAGGTGGTGTAGTTGCCGAACACGGTCAGCTGCGGGGTCAGCAGGTAGGCGATGTTGATCGACGGCAGCGCCTTGTCGTTGCGGCTGCTGAAGGTGGCGCCGCCACCGGCCTGGCGGCGGTCCATGTCGATCCACTCCATGCGCACGCCCGGGGTGATGCGCCACTGGCCGACGGCGATGCGGTCGTCCACGTAGAACGCATGCGCGTCGGTGGCGTTGTTGAAGCGGGTGATGGCGCTTTCCACGCCGGTGCGGCGGACCACGGTGTAGCTGCGGTCGTTGCCGCGCTCGCGCAGGAAGCGGTAGCCGGCGGTGATGTCATGCACGGTGCTGCCCCAGCGCAGGCGCTGGGTGTAGCGCGGCTCGATGCCGAGCACGCGGTAGTCGCGCGGCTGCACGGTCAGCTGGGTGTTGGCGGCGTTGATCAGCGAGCTGGCGCGGTTGCTCTCGTTGTAATAGGCCAGCACCTCGAATTCGTTGTCGGTCGACAAGGTGTTGGTGTAGCCCAGGTCGATACCGGTGCGGTGGCCCTTCCAGAAATCGGTGGGGCGGGTGTTCTGGAACGGATCGGCCTCGTACTGGGCGCGGGTCAGGCCGCCCGGGGTCAGCGAGCGCACATCGTAGTAGGACAGCTTGGCGCGCAGCTCCTGCTGCGCGTCGATGGCATAGGCGAACTTCAGGGCCAGGTCGTCAAAGCGGTCGTCGCTGCCCTGGCGCCAGCCGCGGCCGTCCTGGCCGGAATACAGCAGGGCCATGCCCAGGCCGCTGTCGGCGGTGCCGCCGAGGAAGGCGTTGTACTGGGTGCTGTCGCCGCCGCCGTGGTCGTAGGCGCTGTAGCGCACGCCGGCTTCACCATGCAGGCCGGCCTCGGTCGGGATGGCGCGGGTGCTGAAGTTGATGATGCCGCCGACGTTCTGCGGCCCGTAGCGCACCGCACCGCCGCCGCGCACCACGTCGATCGATTCGATGTTGGACAGGCTGGTCGGGGCGAACGACAGCTGCGGCTGGCCGTACGGCGCCACCGCCAGCGGGACGCCGTCCAGCAGCACGGTCGAGCGCGGCGAGTAGCGGCCGGTCAGGCCACGCACGCCGATGTTCAGCGAGACCGAGCTGCCGGCCGTGCCCGAGTTGTCGGTGACCTGCACGCCCGGGATGCGGCGCATGGCATCGCCGATGCTGGCTGCGCCGCTGGCGTCGATGCGCTGGCGGTCGACCACGGTTCGTGCGCCGGCAAAGCTCTTCACGCTGTCATGCAGGCCGGTGCCCAGCCAGCTGCCGGAGACCTGGATGCTGTCCAGGGTGGTGGCGCTGTCCTGCGCGAAGGCGGTCGCGGACAGGCACAGGGTGAGGGCGGCGGCCAGGGGCAGGCGGGCCGGGGGCAGGATTCGGGAGGGCATGGAGGCGGGTGCGGAAGGGTCGTAAATGAGAATTATTGCTGATTCCATTCGCCAATGGAATGCACCTTTGGAGGGTTGCGGATGAACGGCGGCGGAGGGCGGTGCTAGAGTGGGCGATTGCTTCCTGACTGCCGAGATCTGCCATGTCCACTGCCGCTTTCTACCCCGTCGGAACCCCTGGCCAGCCGTGGGGCACGGCGGAGCGGGAGCAGTGGCGCGGCCGCCAGCAGCGCCTGCGCCGCTATGACGAGGAAGTGCTGCCGCGCATCGAGGCCCTGGCTGACCGCTTCGACAAGGTGGCCTATGGCCAGCTGGACTACGCCGGCGAGACCTACACCCTGTACGCGCTGCGCAGCCACGACTGGAACCCGGCGCTGCCGGCGGCGCTGGTCACCGGCGGCGTGCATGGCTATGAAACCAGCGGCGTGATGGGCGCGCTGGACTTCCTCGAACAGCACGCGGCCGACTACGCCGGCAAGGCCAACCTGCTGGTGGCGCCGTGCGTGAACCCCTGGGGTTTCGAGCGCATCAACCGCTGGAACTACGATGCGATCGATCCGAACCGCAACTTCCGCGCCGATGGCCCGGCCCGGGAATCGACGGCGGTGATCGAGCTGATCGCCCCGTACCAGGGCCAGTTCGTGCTGCACATCGACCTGCACGAGACCACCGACAGCGACGAGAGCGAGTTCCGCCCGGCGCTGGCCGCGCGCGATGGCAAGCCGTTCGAGCCGGGCCTGATCCCCGATGGCTTCTACCTGGTTGATGACAGCGAGAACCCGCAGCCGGCATTCCAGCAGGCAGTGATCGCCGCCGTCGAGCAGGTGACCCATATCGCCCCGGCGGATGACAAGAACGAAATCATCGGCTCGCCGGTGGTCGCCCACGGCGTCATTGAGTACCCGCTGGTGAAGCTGGCGCTGTGCGCGGGCATCACCGGTGCGAAGTACACCACCACCACCGAGGTCTACC
>DOKO01000362.1 GCA_003510825.1 Stenotrophomonas sp. | reverse complement strand
TTTTGACGTTGATGTTGACGTTGCCTCGGCAGGTGCAGGGCGCAGCCCTGCCTCAGACCCCAACCCCTTACTTCTTCAGGAAGTTGTCCACCAGCAGGTGCTTCACATCATCGAAGCGGCCATTCAACACCGCCTTGGCCGCATACAGCGCCGTGCCCGCCACCTGCTTCGCCTCGATCTGCGGCGGCATCACCAGCTCCGCGCGGCTGGTATGCACGTCCAGCAGCGCCGGGCCGCGCTGGGCCAGGAAGTCCAGCACTGCCTCCTCCAGATCTTCGCTGCGGGTCACCGTGCGGCCGTGGAAACCAATCACCTCGGCCAGGCGGCCAAAATCGGGATTCTGCAGGTCGGTGTAGTTGTCCAGCAGGCCCTCCACCTTCTGCTCCAGCTCGACGAAATTCAGCGAGCCGTTGTTGAACACCACCACCTTGATCGGTAGGTTTTCCTGCACGGCAGTCAGCAGGTCGCCCAGCAGCATCGCCAGGCCACCGTCGCCGGACAGCGAAATCACCTGGCGGCCGGGGAATGCTTTCTGCAGGCCCAGCGCCTGCGGCATCGCGTTGGCCATCGTGCCGTGCAGCAGGCTGGTGAGGGTGCGGCGGCGGCCGTTCACCCGGATATGGCGCAGCACCCAGACCATCGGCGAGCCACCATCGGCAGTGAACAGTGCATCGTCGCTGGCGTGCTTCGACAGCAGCGCGGTCAGGTGCTGCGGATGGATCAGCTCGCCCTCGCCGGGCTGTTCTTCCTGCTCGCGCTTCTGCAGCGCCTTGTCGCGATGGGTAATGCACTCGTCGAGGAACGTGCTGTCCTCGCGCGGCGGCAGCATCGGCAGCAGCGCATCCAGGGTCGGTGCGATATCGCCGACCACGCCGAGGTTGACGGGGTGGCGACGGCCCAGGTGGCTGCCATCGCGGTCGACCTGGATGATCGTCGCCTTGTCCGGATAGAACTGGCCCCAGGCGAAATCCGCGCCGAGCAGCAGCAGCGTGTCGCACTCCATCAAGGTGTGGAAACCCGATTCGATGCCGAAGATGCCGGTCATGCCCATGTTGTAGGGGTTGTCCGGCTCGACGAAATCCTTGGCACGCGAGGTGTGCGCCACCGGCGCCTGCAGCCGCCGTGCGAGTTCCAGCAGCTGCGCATGCGCGCCCTGGCAGCCGGCGCCGGCATAGATGCCGATGCGCTTGCCCTGCCCCAGCAGCTCGGCGATGCGCTGCAGTTCGTCATCGGAGGGGCGCAGCACCGGCTGGGCGTAATGCACCGAGAACGGCACATCGTGCTTCACTTCGGCCTCGCTGATATCCGCCGGCAGGATCACCACGGCCACACCGCGACGGCTGATCGCAGCCTGGCAGGCGAGTGCCACCACGCGTCGCGCCTGTTCGGGGCTGTGCACCTGTTCGCAGAACACGGTGCAGCTTCCGTAGACCGCCTTGAAGTCCACTTCCTGCGGGAATTCCATGCCCAGTTCGCTGGTGATGATCTGGCTGGCGATCAGCACCATCGGCGCACGATTGCGGTTGCTTTCAAAGATGCCGTTGATGAAGTGCAGGCCACCCGGCCCGCAGGAACCCGCGCAGGCTGTCAGCTGTCCGCTCACCAGTGAATCGGCACCAGCGGCAAAGGCGGCCACCTCTTCGTGGCGCACGTGCACCCATTCGATGTCGCTGCGATGCATCGCATCGGTCACGTGGTTCAAGGTATCGCCCACGATTCCGTAACAGCGGCGGACACCCGCCTGCTGGAGGGTGTCGATGACGATCTCTGCAACGCGCTTGCTCATGGAGGCACAGCCGGTTCGGGGGAGAAACCCGAGGCTAGACCCGGCCAGGTGATGCTCCCGTGGGCAAGAAGCAGACCGCCTTGTTGAGCAAACTGCGGACCGGCGACGCGTCAATCGTTGACGTTGATCCAGCCCTCGATCGCACCGTGCTTCGGGTTGCGGTAGCGCAGCTTCATCCAGCCGTCCTGCTCATCGAGCATCTCCACGCGGTCGCCCTGCACCAGGTAGCGCGTGGTGCTCGGCGCTCCAGGCCGGTCGAACAGGAACAGGCGCGCGGACGCCACCGTAGCCTGCTGGCCGCGCAGCGGTTCGCCACTGGCGGGCGCGCTCAACCCATCGGCAATGGCACTTTCCAGCACGTGGCCGGATGCATCGTGGGTGCGCCATACCGCCAGCGGCCCCTGCTCGTCGGTCTGCTCCCACTGCAGGGCGGCATCAAGCGCATCGCCCAGCCGCAGCACGTCTTCAGAGCGGTACAGATACAGCTTCGTACCCTCGAACCGATACTGATCCGTGTACCACATCGGTCCACTGCGGCAGCTGCTGGTCAGGGTGCGGGTGGCGGCGTCGACGGTCAGGCCCATCAGGCCGCCACAGTTGTCATGCCCGTGGGTTTCGGCCTGCAGCGCGCGGAAACCGCCGCTGGCCGGGTCGAACCGATACACGGCCACCGCTTCGTTGACCATGCCGACCGACGCCCGCGCCACCAGCTCGGGACGCCCGTCGAAATCAACATCCTCGGCCGACAGCCGGGAATTGCCGTCGGCATCAGGGGCACCCGGCAGGCTCAGCCGTCTGCCCGAGGGCAGAAGCTGCACGTCAATGCTGCCGTCCTCGGTAACCTCGGCCTGCACACGAACGCCGGGCGCCGCTTCGAAGCGAAGCGGCGCATCGCTGTCAGCGGCGTGCGCCAGCGGCACCAGCAGGCCCGCCAGCAGCAGGCCAACCACGGATTCCCTGTGTTTCATCGTCATTCCCTGCGGCGCCAGGCGGGCGCCTCCAGGTCAGAACGATACGTCAACCGCCTGCCGCGACCACAGCACCGACTGGTGCTCGGTCTGCTGCTTCCACGCCAGGCGGATCGCTTCGATGTCGGCGCGGCGCTGCGGGCTGTCTTCATGCAGCACCACCAGCACCTTGGTGCGCAGGCGGTTGGGCGAGGCATCGTCGCGGAACAGCCACTGGCCGTAGGCATCGAACACGGTCAGGCCATCGGGGAAGCGCGGGGTCACTTCCTTGTCCAGGAACGCGCGCCACTGCGCCTCGCTGATGGTGTCGGCCTGCGGACGGTCGCCGGCACCCTGCTCCTCGCCCACGCCGAAGTACAGCTCGCTGCGCACCCAGCCCGTGCCATTGGACGGCCGCGCGGCATCGCCCTGCATCTCGGCGGTGGCGGCATAGGCGCTGGGTGTCTTCGAGGACAGGCTGGCGCAGCCGCTGGTGGCCAGCAGCACGGCAAAGATCAGGCCAAGGTGTTTCATGGGGGACAGCACTCCGGGGAAGGGGAAAAAGCGGGTCGAAGGGGCACGGAGGGTACACCTGTGTTTCGGTTGCGGTTGCAACCAATCACTCATGCCACAGGGGCATCAGCTGATGCGATCGGAAGCGGGGCTTGCGTCACAACCCCTCCTCACGCCAAGATAATATATCGCTTCATCCGGATGGATGTAAGTGAAACCATCTCTCCCCCGCCCCTTCCCCACGTCGTAGTTGCTGGAGTCCGCATGTCCCCCCGCCTGTCCGCGTCGCCGCTCGGCCTCGCCATCGCGCTCGCCCTGTCCCCCGCCCTGGCTTCTGCCCAGGATGCGGCCACCAACCTGGACACGGTGATCGTCACCGGTACCCGCGCCGCCGACCGCACCGTGCTCGAATCCACCTCGCCGGTGGACGTGCTCACCGCCGAGGACCTCCGCAAGGCCGGCGTGGTCAACGGCGAGCTGGGCAGTGCGCTGCAGGCCCTGCTGCCGTCGTTCAACTTCCCCCGCCAGTCCAACTCCGGCGGCGCCGACCACGTGCGTGCCGCGCAGCTGCGCGGCCTGTCGCCGGACCAGGTGCTGGTGCTGGTGAACGGCAAGCGCCGCCACCACACCGCGCTGGTCAACACCGACAGCAAGATCGGCAAGGGCACCACCCCGGTCGACTTCAACTCGATCCCGGTCAGCGCCATCAAGCGCATCGAAGTGCTGCGTGATGGCGCCGGCGCGCTGTATGGCTCCGATGCGGTGGCCGGCGTGATCAACGTGATCCTGGACAACGGCGGCGACGGCGGCGAGATCGAAGCCAGCTACGGTGCCAACCACACCGACCTCAAGCCGATCGGCCGCACACTCACCGATGGCCAGGCCGGCAACATCAGCGCCAAGGTCGGCACCTCGCTGGGCGAGGATGGCGGCTTCCTGCGCGTGGGTCTGGAATACAAGAAGCGCAACGGCACCAACCGCGCCGGCTACGACCTGATTCCGCCGTGGGACCAGACCGACGCCAACCTGGCGCTGCAGGGCAAGCGCAACTACGTGCTCGGCGATGGCGCCAGCAAGGACATCAACCTGTGGCTGAACACCGAGATCCCGGTGGGCAAGACCGCCACGTTCTATGCGTTCGGCACCTTCAACCAGCGTGATACCGAAGGCGCGAACTACTTCCGCTACCCCGACAGCGACGCCAACTGGAAGGAGGTATACCCGAATGGTTACCGCCCGATTTCCGAAGGCGAGAACCGCGACGTGCAGGCCGTGGCCGGCGTGCGTGGCCAGTGGGGCGAGTGGAGCTACGATGGCAGCCTGGATTACGGCCAGAACGACTTCACCTACCGCCTGCGCGATTCAATCAACGCCTCGCTGGGCCCGACCAGCCCGACCCGCTTCAAGACCGCTGATTACCAGTACGCACAGACCGTGGGCAACCTCGACCTGAGCCGCGTCTTCTCGCAGAGCGACAGCATCACCCACACCCTGGGCCTGGGCGCGGAAGTGCGCCATGAGCGCTACCAGACCCGTCCGGGTGATCCGTCCAGCTACGCGGCCGGCCCGTACACCGACCGCCCGACCGGCTCGCAGGCCGGTGGTGGCCTGACCCCGCAGGATGCCGCTTCGCTGGCGCGTGACGTGGCCAGTGCCTATGCCAGCCTGGCCAGCCAGTTCGGCGACCACTTCTCCACCGACCTGGCCGCACGCTACGAGCACAGCGACGACTTTGGTGGCGAGCTGACCGGCAAGCTGGGCCTGCGCTACGAGTTCACCCCGGCCTTCGCCCTGCGCGGTGCCATCTCCAACAACTTCCGCGCGCCGTCGCTGGCGCAGATCGGCTACGAATCCACCTCCACCGGCTACAACGCCGCTGGGCAGCTGGTGCAGGGCCGCCTGCTGTCGGTCAACAACCCGATCGCCCGCGGCCTGGGCGCGCAGGACCTGAAGCCGGAGAAGTCGCTGAACACTTCGCTGGGCTTCACCAGCCGCATCGGTGAGCACTTCGACCTGTCGCTGGACTTCTTCCAGATCGACATCGACGACCGCATCGCGCTGTCGGAAAGCATCACCGGCGATGCACTGACCGACTTCGTGGCCGCCAACTACGGCGTCACCGGCCTGCAGAGCGCCAGCTTCTTCGTCAACGCCGCAGATACCCGCACCCGCGGTGCCGAACTGGTGACCAACTGGCGCCAGGCACTGGGCGATGGCCAGCTGCTGCTGACCGGCACCTACGCCTACACCAAGACCACGCTGAAGAACGTGCTGGCCACCCCGGCCCAGCTGCAGGCGCTGGACGCGGACTACGTGCTGTTCGGCATCGAAGAAACCAACACGCTGACCGACGCGACCCCGCGTACCCGTGCCAGCCTGTCGGCCGCCTGGAGCAACGACCACTGGTCGCTGAGCAGCCGCGTCAACCGCTACGGCAGTGCCACCCGCGTGTTCAACTTCGGTGACGGCTATATTCCGCGCCAGACCTACCAGGCCGAGTGGCAGCTGGATGCCGAAGTGGAATACCGCTTCAACAAGCAGTGGAGCGTGGCCATCGGCGGGCAGAACCTGACGGACAACTATCCGGACAAGTCCAACGACGACATCTACTACTACGGCAACCTGCCGTACGACGTGCTGTCGCCGATCGGCAGCAACGGCGCGTACTACTACGGTCGCGTGCGTTATACGTTCTGACCGCCCCCGGTGGGTGTGAAACCCACCCCTTCTGGTGGGTGCGGACCGTTGGTCCGCACTGCCTTCGGTGCCGACCAACGGTCGGC
>DOKO01000361.1 GCA_003510825.1 Stenotrophomonas sp. | reverse complement strand
TCGACAGTTCTCCGCGATCTGCCGGAGCACGGGGTCGGATCCCGTTGCTTCGCAACGGGCTCTGACCCCGGTTCTGAATGTCTGGAGCATGGGTTTTTGCTTTTGCTTTTGCTTTTTTTGATCTTTCCCGCGGTGCCAGGAAACTGTCCATGGTCGGGAGGGTGGGTTGGCTGGGGGCGTGAGACGCATGGATGCGGCGACCGAGCCTCCATGGACGGATTCACGGCGTCCCCCAGCCAACCCACCCTCCCGGCCAACCCCGATATCCAGCAAACACACCCACCGCGGAGGGGGCCCAGCCCGTTGGCCGACCAACACCCCCGACCTGCACGCTGGCGTTAACGCGAACCATGGCATGCTCGGCAGCCAGTCCACCCGGAACTCCCGCCATGCGCCTGCTCACCCGCGTCCTGCCCCTGCTGCTGATGGCCTCCCTGCTCTCCGGCTGCGGCTACAACGCCATCCAGCAGAAGGATGAGGCGGTCAAGGCCAGCTGGTCTGAAGTACTCAACCAGTACAAGCGCCGCGCCGACCTGGTGCCCAACCTCGTGCAGACCGTCAAAGGTTTCGCCAGCCAGGAAGAGCGCGTGCTGACCGAAGTCACCAACGCCCGCTCGCGCGTCGGCCAGATCAACGTCAACGCCGATGACCCGGCCTCGCTCAAGCAGTTCCAGCAGGCGCAGGGCGAACTGGGCAGCGCGCTGTCGCGCCTGCTGGTGGTCACCGAGAACTACCCCACGCTGAAGTCCGACGCCAACTTCCGCGACCTGCAGGCGCAGCTGGAAGGCACCGAGAACCGCATTACCGTCGCCCGCGGCCGCTACATCCAGCAGGTGCAGGACTACAACACCTACATCCGCTCGTTCCCGCAGCTGGTCACCGCGAAGATCTTCGGCTACCAGCCCAAGCCCAACTTCAGCGTCGAGAACGAAGCGCAGATCTCCAACGCGCCGGTGGTCGACTTCGGCACCACGCCGCAGCAGCAGCCGGCACCGCAGCCGGCGCACTGACCGATGCGCCTGGCCACCGCGCTGCTGCTGGCGTTCCTGCTGTGGCTGCCGCTGGGGTCGCAGGCGCAGTCGCAGGCGCCGATTCCCGCGCTGGATTCGCCGGTGGTCGATACCACCGGCACCCTCGATGCCGCGCAGAAGCAGGCGCTGGTGCAGCAGGCATTGGACCTGCAGCAGCGCAAGGGCAGCCAGCTGCAGGTGCTGGTGGTGCCCAGCACCCAGCCCGAGGACATCGCCCAGTACACCACCCGCGTCTTCGACCAGTGGCAGATCGGCCGCAAGGGCGTGGATGACGGCGTGCTGCTGGTGGTGGCCAAGGATGACCGGCGCGTGCGCATCGAGCCGGGCTACGGCCTGGAAGGTGCGATTCCCGATGCCATCGCCAACCGGGTCATCCAGGAATACCTGGTGCCGCGCTTCCGCAGCGGCGATTACGCCGGTGGCATCACCGACGCCACGGCCGTGCTGGTGAAGCTGGTCGATGGCGAGCCGTTGCCGGCGCCGGTCAGCGGCCAGCGCGGCCACGAACCGGGCGGTGGTGGCGATACCTGGATCCTGGCGCTGTTCATCGGCGTGTTCGCCGGCAGCATCCTGCGCGGGGTGTTCTCGCGGGTGCCACGCCCGCTGCGCGGCCTGCTCGGCGGCGGCGGCGCGGCGCTGGCCGCGTTCCTGTTCACCTCCACCCTGCTGGCCAGCGGCCTGGCCGGCATCGTCGGCCTGGTCGTGGCGATGCTGTCCGGCCACCCCGGGCGCTTTGCCGGAGGCGGCGGCTGGGGTGGCGGCAGCTGGGGTGGGGGCGGTGGCTTTGGCGGTGGTGGCGGTTTTGGTGGCGGCGGCGGTGCCTGGGGCGGTGGTGGCGGCCGCTCCGGCGGCGGCGGCGCCTCGGGAGGCTGGTGATGATCCGGCGCCTGCTCCGTCATGTGGTCGCGCCCTCGGTGCGGCGGGCCTTCCCGCCGGACACCCTGCAGGCCATCACCGAGGCCATTGCCGCCGGTGAGGCCCGCCATGGCGGCCAGGTGATGTTCGCGGTGGAAGCTGACCTGCCACTGCACGCGCTGTGGCGGGGCGTGACCCCGCGGCAGGCGGCCGAGCAGGCCTTCGCCCAGCTGCGTACCTGGGACACCCACCATAACAACGGCGTGCTGATCTACCTGCTGCTGGCCGACCACGCCATCGAGATCGTGGCCGACCGCGGCCTGCACGGCCGGGTCAGCGCCGCGCAATGGCAGCGGATCTGCACCCACCTGCGCGAGGGCCTGCGCGGGGCCAACCCGGTCGAGGCGCTGCGCAGCGCCATCGATGAAGTCTCCGCGCTGGTGGAAGGGCACTTTCCGGCCGCCACGCGGTCCGATGATGACGGCCTGCCCGACACCCCGCAGATCCTGGGTTGAGCCGTAAAATACCCGTACTCCCGCAAGGCAGCTTCCATGATCTATTTCCACGACATCGACCCCATCGCCCTTTCGCTGGGGCCGATCAAGGTGCACTGGTACGGCATCATGTACCTGCTCGGCTTCACCGCGGCCTGGCTGCTGGGCCGCAAGCGCATCGCCGAGGGCCGCCTGCCGGGCGTCGATGCCAACGGTTTCTCCGACCTGCTGTTCTACGCCATGCTCGGCGTGGTGCTGGGCGGGCGCATCGGCTACATGCTGTTCTATGCGCTGGGCGATTTCCTGCACAACCCGCTGCTGCTGTTCAAGGTGTGGGATGGCGGCATGAGCTTCCACGGCGGCCTGCTGGGCGTCATCGCCGCCTGCTGGTGGTGGTCGCGCAAGCACGCGCTGCACTTCTTCGACACCATGGATTTCATGGCGCCGCTGGTGCCGCTGGGCCTGGGCTTCGGCCGCATCGGCAACTTCATCGGCGCCGAGCTGTGGGGCAAGTACACCGATGGCAGCTGGGGCGTGGTGTTCCCGTCCGGCCTGCCGGCTCCGCTGAACCAGCTCGACACCGCCACCCTGCAGGCGCAGTTCGCCACCGGTGCACTGAACCAGTACGCCCGCCATCCCTCGCAGCTGTATGAAGCGGCGCTGGAAGGCCTGGTGATGTTCGTGGTGCTGTGGGCGGTGTCGGCCAAGCCGCGCCATCGCTACCTGATCGGTGGCCTGTTCGCGCTGCTGTACGGCATCTTCCGCTTCGCGGTCGAGTTCGTGCGCATGCCCGACAACGGCATCTACATGGCCTTCGGCTGGCTGACCAAGGGCCAGATCCTGTGCGTGCCGCTCATCGCCTTCGGGCTGGTGCTGCTGGCGCTGTCGCGCCGCGCACCGGTGCTGCAGCCGCAGCCGATGGTGGCCGCGGAGGGCAAGGCATGAAGGCCTACCTCGACCTGCTGTCGCATGTGCTCGAGCACGGCACCGAGAAGAGTGATCGCACCGGCACCGGCACGCGCAGCGTGTTCGGCTGGCAGATGCGCTTCGACCTCAACGAAGGCTTCCCGCTGGTCACCACCAAGAAACTGCACCTGCGCTCGATCATCCATGAGCTGCTGTGGTTCCTGAAGGGCGATACCAACATCGGCTACCTGAAGGACAACCAGGTGCGCATCTGGGACGAGTGGGCCGACGAGAACGGCGACCTCGGCCCGGTCTACGGCAAGCAGTGGCGCAGCTGGGCCACCGCCGATGGACGCGAGATCGACCAGATGCAGTGGCTGGTGGACGAGATCAAGCGCAACCCCGATTCGCGCCGGCTGGTGGTCAGCGCCTGGAACGTGGGCGAGCTTTCGCAGATGGCGCTGATGCCGTGCCACAACCTGTTCCAGTTCTACGTGGTCGACGGCAAGCTCAGCTGCCAGCTGTACCAGCGCAGCGGCGACATCTTCCTCGGCGTGCCGTTCAACATCGCCAGCTACGCGCTGCTGACCCACATGGTGGCGCAGGCCACCGGCCTGGGCGTGGGCGATTTCGTGCATACCCTGGGCGATGCGCACCTGTATTCGAACCATTACGAGCAGGCCCGCGAGCAGCTGTCGCGGGAACCGCGCGCGCTGCCCAAGCTGTGGTTGAACCCGGAGGTCACCGACCTGTTCGGCTTCCAGTTCGACGACATCCGCATCGATGGCTACGACCCGCACCCGGCGATCAAGGCGCCGGTGGCGGTATGAGGCGGCGTATGTCCACACCGGCGCTGCTGGTGCTGGCGGGCCTGTTGCCGGCCATGGCGCAGGCTGCCCCGGCGGATACGCTGGCGCTGGCCCGGCAGGTCAATGCGCAGATCGTGCACCGGCATGTGCAGGAAGAGATACAGGCCATCACCGAGGCGATGAACGGCGGCGCCGGGCAGAGCCTGGTCAAGGATTCGCCGGCCGGTTGCCAGGCGCAGATGGGCGAGGCGGTGACGACCCTGTACGCGGCAATGGCCGAACAGGTGAGGTCGGGCATCGAAGAGCCGGCGTACCTGGCGGCCATGGACAAGCAGCTCGCGGCGGTCTATTCCGCCGAGCAGTTGAAGGCTTTCCTTGCGCAGAGTGCCGACGCGGACACCGACGCCGGCGGGCTGTACCGGGAGGTGATGTCCGGGCCGGGCCTGCAGGAGATCGACGACGCGCAGAAGCAGAAGGTCTTTGCTGCCATGGATGAGAGTGCGCCTGCCACGCCGGCACTGGCCGCTGCATTCCAGTCTGCGCAGGCGGCGAAGGATGCCTGCCAGCGCCTGCAGATCGATGCCAGCTGACAAGGGCGCTCCAATGAAACTTTCGATGATCGTGGCACTGGACCGTAACCGTGGCATCGGCCAGGGCAACGCGATGCCCTGGCACCTGCCGGACGACTTCAAGCACTTCAAGGCGCTCACCCTGGGCAAGCCGATCCTGATGGGGCGCAAGACTGCCGAATCGATCGGCCGCGTGCTGCCGGGGCGGACCAACCTGGTGCTGACCCGCAGCGGCCAGGTGCCGTTCGAGGGCATGCGCGCGGTGGCGTCGCTGGACGAGGCGAAGGCCATTGCCGAAGGCGAGGGCGCCAGCGAGCTGTGCATCATCGGCGGCGGCGAGATCTTCCGCCAGCTGCTGGACCAGGCCAGTGATCTGTACCTGACCTGGGTGGATGCCGACGTACCGGCCGACACCCATTTCCCCGAGGTGGATCCGGGCGTCTGGCAGGAAACCAGCAGCGAGCCGCATCCGGCCGATGCGCGCCACGCGTACGCGTTCCGGTTCGTGCACTACGTGCGTCGCTGACCATGGGTAGAGTCGACCGTTGGTCGACTGCTCCTGCATCAAATCGCGGAAAACCCCGCGCGGCGCGCGCGAGTCGACTGACAGTCGACTCTACCCGTACAGGCCTCAGCCCTGCGGCGGCGCGCTGTTGCCGTTGCCGCCACCACCACCGCCACCACGGCGACGGCGACGACGCGGGCCACGGCTGGCGGCAGGTGCTGCGGCCGCTTCCTTGTCCTTGTCCTTGTCCTGCGCGGCAGCGGCCGGCCGCTCGCGCGCCGGTCGTGCCGGCGGGCGGGCATTGGCTACCGGTGCCGGCACATCGCGGCCGGGTACCTGCACCACGCGCAGTTCGTCGGTGTCGAGCTGGATGGCGGTGAGCTTGCCGCCCCACACCGCACCGGTGTCGATGGCATGCACGCCCTGGGTGATGGTCAGGCCCAGCGCCGACCAGTGGCCACAGACCACCTTCAGGTCGCGCTCGACCCGGCCCGGTACTTCGAACCAGGGGTACAAGCCCTGTTCCTGCGTGCCCGGCGTGCCCTTGTCCTCGATGCCGATGCGCCCACGCGGGGTGCAGTAACGCATGCGGGTGAGCACGTTGATGATCGCCCGCGAGCGGTCGTAGCCGGACAGGTTCGGTGCCCAGCTCGGCTTGTCGCCGTACATGTTGCGGAACAGCTTGCGGTAGCCGGCGCCGTGCAGCTGCACTTCCACCTCGGCGGCGTGCTTCTCGGCCATCTGCGTGGTCCACTTCGGCGCCAGGCCGGCATGCACCATCATCCAGCCCAGCTCGCGGTCCACGTGCACCAGCTTCTGCAGGCGCAGCCAGTCCAGCAGCTCGTCGCGGTCCTCGGCCTGCACGATGCGCAGCAGGTCCGGGTTGACCTTGCGCTGTTCCTCTTCGGTGCGCGCACCGACGGCCAGCAGCGAGAGGTCATGGTTGCCCAGCACCACCACGCTGTGCTCGCGCAGCGAATGCACCAGGCGCAGGGTTTCCAGCGACTGTCCGCCGCGGTTCACCAGGTCGCCGCAGAACCACAGGGTGTCCTGCGCCGGGTCGAAGCGGATCTTTTCCAGCAGTCGCTGGGTAACGTCGTAGCAGCCCTGCAGGTCGCCGATCGCCCATACACTCATCGTCCGGCCTCCGTGTCAGTGCAGGGTACGCGGCACGGCCAGCACGAAAGGTGCGACCGGCGCGGCGAATTCGGTGCCGTCATCGGCAACCATGTCGTAGTGGCCCTGCATGGTCCCGTGGTCGGTCCCCAGCATGACACCCGAGGTGTAACGGAAGTCTTCACCCG
The DNA here is from genome assembly GCA_003510825.1 of Stenotrophomonas sp. GTDB lineage: Bacteria > Pseudomonadota > Gammaproteobacteria > Xanthomonadales > Xanthomonadaceae > Stenotrophomonas. Next base: position 1,991 of record DOKO01000361.1, on the reverse strand, counting down.
GGCGCAGGCGCGGCTGTTCGCCGATCACCCCGTCGCCATCGACATGCTCGACACGGCCGTTGGCATCGGTGATGCGCCAGTGGCGGGCGACCAGGCGCGCGGCAACGCGCCCCTGGTTGTGGATGCGGATCGTATAGGCGAACGCATAGCGGCCGTCTTCCGGCGCGGATTGGTCGTCGAGGAAGCGCGGAGCAACCTCGACAGTAATGGCGTAAACGTCAGCGTCTTCCATACCGGCAGTGTAATCAGGTGGCATTGGCCAAAGCGATGAATTCAGCCACATCCAGCTGTTCTGCACGGGCATCGGGGCGCACGCCGGCGGCCGCGAACTGCTCGGCCGTGACGACGTTGTTGAGCGCATTGCGCAGGGTCTTGCGGCGCTGCCCGAAGGCGGCCTTGACCACGTCGGCAAAGCGCTTGTGGTCGTTGATGTTGACGGTGGCCGGGTCACGCGGCACCAGCCGCACCACGGCCGAGTCGACCTTCGGCGGCGGCCGGAACGCGCCCGGCGGCACCACGAACAGCGAGGTCACCTGGCAGTACGCCTGCAGCATCACGCTGAGGCGGCCATAGACCTTGCTGCCCGGGCCGGCAGCCATACGGTCCACCACTTCCTTCTGCAGCATGAAGTGCATGTCGCGGACGACCGCGGCGTGCTCCAGCGCGTGGAACAGGATGGGCGAGGAGATGTTGTAGGGCAGGTTGCCGACCAGGCGGATCGGCTCGCCGGCGGCCAGTGCGGTGAAATCCACGCGCAGCACGTCGCCCTGGACGATGGTCAGATCGCCCAGCGGTTCGGCGGCGGCGGTGAGCGGCGCGATCAGGTCGCGGTCGAACTCGATCACCGTCAGCTTCGGGTGCACGCGCAGCAGGGGCAGGGTGATCGCGCCCTGGCCGGGGCCGATCTCGACCAGACGGTCACCGTCCTTGGGATTGACCGCCATCACGATCTTGTCGATGTAGTGGCGGTCGGCCAGGAAATGCTGGCCAAGCTGCTTCTTGGCCGGGGCGGTGAACACCGGGCCGGAGGGGGAATGCGGGGAATTCATGCGCTCAGTGTACGTTGCCGGGCCAGCCGCGCACACAGCGCCGTTGCGGCCTGCAGGCTGGAAGGATCGGCGATGCCACGCCCGGCCAGCTCCAGCGCGGTGCCGTGGTCGACGGCCACGCGCGGGTAGGGCAGGCCCAGGGTCAGGTTCACGGCCTGTTCGAAGCCGGAATACTTCAGCACCGGCAGGCCCTGGTCGTGGTACATGGCCAGCACGGTGTCGAAGCCGGCCAGCTTGGCCGGCAGGAAGGCGGTATCGGCCGGCAGCGGCCCGACCAGGTCCATGCCCTCCGCGCGCAGGCGCTGCAGCAGTGGGATGACCAGGTCCAGTTCCTCGCGGCCGAGGTGGCCGTCTTCGCCGGCATGCGGGTTCAGCCCGAGCACGGCGATGCGTGGCGCAGGCAGGCCGAACTCGCAGCGCAGCGCGGCATGCACGGTGCGCAGGGTGTGTTCCAGGCTGGGCGTGGTGATCGCATCGGCCACCTCGCGCAGCGGCAGGTGAGTGGTGGCCAGGGCCACGCGCACGATGTCGTTGGCCAGCATCATCACCACCTTCACCCCGGCCTGGTCGGCCAGCAGTTCGGTGGTGCCGCTGTAGGCGATGCCGCCCTGGTTGATCACCGCCTTGTGCACCGGGCCGGTGACCACGCCCTGCAGCTCGCCGGACAGGCAGGCCTGGCCGGCCGCCAGCAACGCACCGATCACCGCGCCCGCATTGGCGGGATCGGTCTGGCCGAAGTGGCTGGGGGTGGTGTTGCCGAGGGGGCGCAGGCGCAGGTCGCCGGGCAGGCGGGCCTCGGCATCCTCGGGCAGCAGCTGCAGGGGCAGCTTCAGCGCGGCCGCAGCCGCGCGCAGGGTGTCCGGGTCGGCGAAGGCCAGCAGCCTGCAATCATCACGCGGCTGCTGGACAAGGCGGACGCACAGCTCCGGGCCGATCCCCGCC
>DOKO01000067.1 GCA_003510825.1 Stenotrophomonas sp. | reverse complement strand
CGGCGAGAGGATGTTCTCGCCGTCCAGCAGCACCTCACCACGCGCTTCCAGCTTCGGGTACAGCGCGTAGATGCGGTTGAAGATGCGCAGCAGGGTCGACTTGCCGCAACCGGAGGGACCGATCAGCGCGGTCACGCGCTTTTCCGGGATCTCCAGGTTGATGCCCTTCAGGGCGTGGAACTTGTCGTAGTAGAAGTCCAGACCACGCGCGGCCAGCTTGACCGGCGACGGCGTGTGCAGGTTCTCGTGCGAGGCCGGCACCGCGATGCGCTGCATGGGCACGGCGTTGGAGAGGTCGTTCATGGCGTTATCCACGGAAAGGTCAGTCATGGGAGATACGGTTGCGCAGCAGGATGCCACGGGCGGCAAGGCTGACCAGCAACACGAAGACAGTCAGCACCAGGGCGCCGGCCCAGGCCAGCACCTGCCAGGATTCATACGGGCTGCCGGCGAACTGGTTCATCACCACCGGCACCGAAGCCATCGGCTGGAAGATGTTGTTGTTCCAGTACTGGTTGCCGAAGGCGGTGAACAGCAGCGGTGCGGTTTCGCCGGAAATGCGGGCCAGGGCCAGCAGGATGCCGGTGATGATGCCGGCCGATGCACTGCGGTACAGCACCTGGACGATCACCTTCCACTGCGGGATGCCCAGCGACAGGGCGGCTTCGCGCATCTGCGAAGGCACCAGGCGCAGCATCTCGTCGGTGGTGCGCACCACCACCGGCAGCACGATGAAGGCCAGCGACAGCGCACCCGCGAAGGCGGAGAAGTTGCCGCCGGTCTGCATCACGTACAGGGTGTAGACGAACAGGCCCAGCACGATGGACGGTGCCGACAACAGGATGTCGTTGACGAAGCGGACCACGGTGCCGGCCTTGCGGGCGTTGCCGTACTCGGCCAGCCAGGTACCGGCCAGCACGCCGAGAGGGGTGCCGATGCCGATCGCCAGCGCACACATCACCGCGCTGCCGAAGAAGGCATTGGCCAGGCCGCCTTCCTGCATCGGCGGCGGCGTCATCTTGGTGAACAGATCAAGATTGATGCCGGCCAGGCCCTTGGAGGCCAGGGTGAACAGGATCCAGCCCAGGAAGAACAGGCCGAACAGGGCGGTGGCACAGGACAGCGCGATGGCGATGACGTTGCCGATGCGGCGGCGCAGGTACAGGGAGTCAGCGGTGGTGGACATCAGTTGCCCTCCTTGCGGGACAGGCGCATCAGCATCAGGCGGGCGATGGCCAGCACGACGAAGGTGACGATGAACAGGACGAAGCCGAGCAGCAGCAGCGCCGAGCGATAGGTTTCAGTGGCCTCGCCGAAATCGTTGGCGATCAGCGCGGCGATGGTGGTGCCCGGTTCCAGCAGCGAGGGCGACAGGCGCACGCTGTTGCCGATCACGAAGGCCACGGCCATCGTTTCGCCCAGGGCACGGCCGAGGCCGAGGAAGACGCCGCCGATGACGGCCGAGCGGGTGTAGGGCAGGACGATGTCCCAGCTCACTTCCCACTTGGTGGAACCCAGCGCGTAGGCCGATTCCTTCAGGCGGGTCGGCACGGTCAGGAACACTTCGCGCATCACCGAGGAGATGAACGGGATGACCATGATGGCCAGCACGAAGCCGGCGGTGAGCATGCCGATGCCCAGCGGCGGGCCCTGGAACATCGGGCCGATGATCGGCCATTCGCCCAGGGTTTCGTTGAGGAACGGGGTGACGTACTCGGTCATCACCGGCACCAGCACGAACAGGCCCCACATGCCGTAGATGATCGAGGGGATGCCGGCCAGCAGTTCGATGGCGGTACCGACCGGGCCACGCAGCCAGCGCGGCGCGACTTCGGTGAGGAAGAAGGCGATGCCGAAGCTGACCGGCACGGCGATGACCATCGCGATGAACGCGGTGACCAGGGTGCCGTAGATCGGGGCGAGGGCGCCGAACTTGTTTTCGACCGGATTCCAGTCGGAAGAGAAGAAGAAGCTCAGGCCCTGCATCTGCAGGGCATGGCGGCCGCCCCACAGCATGGACAGCGCGGCGCAGGCCAGGGCGATCAGGACGAAGATGACGGTGCCGACCAGCACCCATCGGAACAGTTTGTCGTTGCGGGCATCACGCGCATCGCGCGTGGACGGGGCTGCTACAGGCTGGGCGATGGCATTCATGGGGACGGCAGGGCCAGGAAAGGGGGCGGCACGACGTGGAAGTGACGGTGCCCGCGCGGGGCGGGCACCGTCGGGTCCATCACTTCAGCTCGGTGCCCCAGTAGGCCTCGATCTGCTTGGTCAGTTCGGCCGGCAGCGGCACGTAGTGCAGCTCGTTGGCCTGGGTCTGGCCGTTCTCGAAGGCCCACTTGAAGAAGGCCAGGGTGTCCTGGTTGCGCTTGGCGTCCTTCGGCTTCTTCTGCATCAGCATGAAGTTGGTGGCGGTGATCGGCCACGCCTGCTCGCCCGGGGCGTTGGTGATGACCAGGTTGAAGTCCTTGGCGCTGGCCCAGTCGGCGCTGGCGGCAGCGGCGGCGAAGGTTTCAGCGTTCGGCTGCACCCAGGTACCTGCGGCGTTCTGCAGGGCGGTGTACGGCATGGCGTTCTGCAGGGCGTAGGCCAGCTCGACGTAGCCGATGGAGCCCTTGATCTGCTTCACGTAGGAGGCAACGCCTTCGTTGCCCTTGCCACCGACGCCGTCCGGCCACTGCACCGAGGTACCTTCGCCGACCTTGGTCTTCCACTCCGGGCTGACCTTGGACAGGTAGTTGGAGAAGTTGAAGGTGGTGCCCGAACCGTCCGAACGGTGGACGATGGTGATCTTGCCGTCCGGCAGGGTCACGCCCGGGTTGGCCGCGGCGATGGCCGGGTCGTTCCAGGTCTTGACCTTGCCCAGGAAGATGTCGGCCAGCAGGGCGCCGGTCAGGCGCAGCTTGCCGGCTTCCAGGCCTTCAATGTTGACGACCGGGACCACGCCGCCGATGGCCGACGGGAACTGGGCCAGGCCGGCCTGGGCCAGCTCGTCGCTGCTCAGCGGCTTGTCGGAGGAACCGAAGTCAACGGTGCCGGCCTTGATCTGGGCGATGCCGCCACCCGAACCGATCGACTGGTAGTTGATCTTGGCGCCGGTGGCGGTGTTGTAGTCGGCCGACCACTTGGACACCAGCGGGAAGATGAAGGATGCGCCAGCGCCGGAGACCTCAGCGGTCACCTTGTCACCGGCAGCGGCCGGGGCGGCGGCTGCGTCGGCAGCCGGCTGCTGTGCAGCCTGCTTGTCGCCACCGCAGGCCGACAGGCCCAGGGCGATGGCCAGGGAAAGGGCGGCGAGGCCGGCCGAGTGCAGTTTCATGTTCACTCCATAGCGGGGAAGAGCCGACGGCGTCGGCGGATGCGGCTATGAAATGATGTTTTTGTTACAGCCGTATGACGTCCATGACAGAGGTGTCGGACATCACGTTCTGACAAGGGTTTCACGGGGTCCGGGACGCCCGGGGCGGGGCTGCCCGGGGCCGCCGGGGCCCTGGACTGCGCGCGGTGGGCTCGGCTCTACAAGGGCAGGGCGGGGCCGGGGACCCCAAAAAAGAAAGGCGCCAGACCCGAAGGTCCAGCGCCCGGTTGGGGTCGGCGAGGGAGAGAGGACCCGCCAACCCCCGTTCCTGCGGGGGAACGCCTTGCTCAGTACTTCAGGTTCTGCGACCAGTAGGTCTCGATCTGCTTGACCAGGGTGTCCGGCAGCGGCACGTAGTCCAGCTGCTTGGCCTGGGCGTCGCCGTTCTTGTAGATCCAGCGGAAGAATTCCTGGGTCGACTTGGCGCCGGCCACGTTCTTCGGCTGCTTGCGCACCAGGATGAAGTTGGTGGCGGTGATCGGCCAGGCCTGCTCGCCCGGGGCGTTGGTCATGACCAGGTAGAAGTCCTTGGCATTGGCCCAGTCAGCGCTGGCGGCCGCGGCCGAGAACGAGGCGTCCGACGGCTGCACGATCTTGCCGGCAGCATTCTTCATCGCCGCGTAGGACATCTTGTTCTGCAGGGCGTAGGACAGCTCGACGTAGCCGATGCCACCCTTGATCTGCTTCACGTAGGCAGCGACGCCTTCGTTGCCCTTGCCGCCGATGCCGGCCGGCCACTGGACCGAGGTGCCTTCACCGACCTTGCTCTTCCACTCCGGGCTGACCTTGGACAGGTAGTTGACGAAGTTGAAGGTGGTGCCCGAACCGTCCGAACGGTGGACGATGGTGATCTTGGCGTTCGGCAGGGTCAGGCCGCTGTTCAGGGCAGCGATGGCCGGGTCGTTCCAGGTCTTGATCTTGCCCAGGAAGATGTTGGCCAGGGTCGGGCCGTCCAGCTTCAGCGCGCCCGGGGCGACGCCGGCAACGTTGATGACCGGCACCACGCCGCCGATGACCGACGGGAACTGGGCCAGGCCGGCAGCAGCCAGCTCTTCCGGCTTCAGCGGGGCATCGGAGGAACCGAAGTCCACGGTTGCCGCCTTGATCTGGGCGATACCACCACCGGAACCGATCGACTGGTAGTTGACCTTCTTGCCGGTCGCGGTGCTGTAGTCCGCCGACCACTTGGACATGACCGGGTAGATGAACGAAGCGCCCGCGCCGGTGACATCGGCGGCGTTGGCGGCAAACACGGACGATGCAGCCAGGATGGCGACAGCGGCGCGCGACTTGAAGGCGTGGATCACGGGAGAGACTCCTGGGGTGGTCGAAGGGCGGCTGCCCGACGTTTCGGTGCACATTCCATAACGGTTACGTGACACGCCCGCGTCTGTCATATGACGCAATCGTGACACCCGTCATGAATGTCCCGGAACCCGCGCCAGAGGGCCTGCAGGGCCTTCGGAGCACGGCGGGGAATGGGGCGTCGTGGCCCCCACGGCGCTGCTCCAGCGCTGGTGCTGCGCAGGTGCGGCCACCGGGTGGCGGGGGCTATAGGGCGTTGAAACGACGAAGGCACGGCCGGAGCCGTGCCTTCGTTGCAACGCGTGCGTCAGGTCTTACCAGAAGAACTGCGCGCGGGCTTCCAGGATGTTCGGATCGTCATTGACGAAGCCGCGGGCGGTGGAGCTGTACTTCTTGCTGTCCACCATCACGTAGTTGACCATGAACTTGAAGTTCGAACGCCAGTACCAGTTGGCGCCGACGGTCCAGATGTCCATCTTGCCGCCCAGCACGCCATCGACGATCGGCGGACGACCGGCCACCGGGTTGGCCGACAGGTTGCCGTCGTTCAGATCCATGTGGTCGTAACGCACGCCCAGCTGCCACTGGCCGCCAGCCGGGTTGTTCGGCAGGCCGGTGCCCGGGGTGCCACCCTTGTAGCTCCAGGTTTCGCCGGTCACGTTCCACACGCCGCTGACGTAGTAGCCGTCGCTGGTGTAGTTGTCGTGGTCGTAGCGCTTGGCCTTGCTGCTGTAGTACTCGGCCTGGGCCTTGAACGGACCCTGGAAGTACATGGCTTCAGCGCCCAGGGTGCTGACGCGGTCGGTGTCGGTCATGTTGCCGCTGTCGACCAGGCGCGCGGTGGCCAGGTCGGCGTTCGGACGGGCACGCACGCGCAGGGTGTCGGCGTCGGCGTCGTAATCGACGTAGCTCAGGCCGAAGTGCAGGACCTGGCCCTTCTCGTTGATCGGGGCGAAGGTGCCGCGTGCGCCGTAGCCGCTGCCGTGGGCCAGGTTGCGGGTCAGTTCGCGGCCGAAGGCGCTGGCGGTGACCGACCAGTTGTCCTGGCCGTAGCTGTAGGCGCCACCGAGGCGGCGGGCGACCGCGTAGGTGTTGGTGACCGCAGCCTTGGAGATGAAGTCGTTGTTCTTGGTGCTGGACAGTTCTTCCAGGCTGTTCGGCTGCTTGAACTGGCCGGCCTGGATGAAGTGGTTGGCGTTGCCCAGCAGCTTGTACTTGACGTTGGTGTCGAGGAACTTGTCAGCCTTGGCGTCGTAGCCGACGACCCACTCCACGTTGCCCGGGCCCTTGCCCTTCAGCACCAGCTCGGCGCGACGCAGTTCGAATTCGCTGTCCTTGCCATTGCCGGCGTCACCGCCGTTGAGGTCCACGACGTCATTGTCGAACCAGTTGCCGTCGGCCTGGACCAGGCCTTCGAAGGTGATTTCCGAACCGCCGATCACATCGATGGCGACTTCAGCGTGTGCAGCCGGCACGTACAGCGCAGCAGCCACGGCCACCGTCAGGAGTTGGTGATGCAGTTTCATGGAGAGGAGCCTTGCAGGCAGGTGGGAAGATGCGCGCAGGCTAAAAGGTAAAGATTGCGTAAATGTGACAGTTCGCGCGCGGCCGGGATCCGCCGCAGGCCCCGTCGCGTCAGGGGCTGACGATGTAAACGCTTGCATGTGACGCTGGGGTTGCGCACGGATTGCAGTAGATCCACGCCTCGCGCGGATGCTTTTCGGTGGCGGGTCAGAGCCCTTTCTGCGAAAGGGATCCGACCCTGGCGATGCACGCCTACGCGACGGTTTTTTCCTTGAAGCGACACAGGTCGGCGATCACGCAGCCCGGGCAATCCGGCTTGCGTGCCTTGCACACGTAACGACCGTGGAGGATCAGCCAGTGGTGTGCATCGAGCAGGAACTCGGCCGGGATCGCCTTCACCAGGCGGTCCTCCACTTCGCGCACATTCTTGCCCGGTGCCAGCCCGGTGCGGTTGGAGACGCGGAAGATGTGCGTGTCCACCGCCATCACCGGTTCGCCGAACGCCGTGTTGAGCACCACGTTGGCGGTCTTGCGGCCGACTCCGGGCAGGGCTTCGAGCGCCTCGCGATCGCGTGGCACCTCGCCGTCGTACTTCTCCAGCAGGATCGCGCAGGTGGCGATCACGTTCTTCGCCTTCGCGTTGAACAGGCCGATGGTGGCGATGTATTTCTTCAGGCCGTCCTCACCGAGTGCGAGGATCTTCGCCGGCGTGTTGGCTACTGGAAACAAGCGTCGCGTCGCTTTGTTGACGCCCACGTCCGTGGCCTGCGCCGACAGTGCCACCGCCACCAGCAGTTCGAACGGTGAGCTGTATTCCAGTTCGGTCTTCGGGTGCGGGTTGAGTTCGCGCAGGCGGGTGAACATTTCCACCACGTCGGCGCGCGGCATCACGCTGCCACGACGCGCAGGTGCGCGCGTGGTCTTCTTTGCTGTGGCCATTACTGTTCCTTGCCTGCGGCGCGGGCCTTGGCCCGGGCGAGGATCGCGGCCGCCGCAGCGGGCAGCGCGGGTTTCACATCGGGCGCCGGTGCCGGTGTGCGACGTGCATCACGTTCGGCTTCGCGGCGTGCCAGGCGCACGGCGCGTGCGCGATAGCGTTCGCGTGCGGCCCAGGCGGTGCGCAGGTCATGTTGTGCCTGCAGCAGCCGTTGCGGAAGTTCCGGGTGGCCGGGCAGCAGGTGTGCGTCGGCATCCGCGGCGATGTAGTCCATCAGGCCGTTCTGCAGGGCGCCATCGAGATCGTCTGCCTGGACCCGGGCAAACAGCTGCACGGGGTTGGGTCGGGATGCCATGGGATCAGCGGTTCTGGAAGGCCGGCGGGCGGCGTTGCAGGAACGCGCTGGTGCCTTCGCGCATGTCCTCGGTGGCGAACAGCAGGCCGAACTGCGCGCTTTCATACTCCAGGCCGGCTTCCAGGCTGCATTCGCCGCCCACGTGCACGGCATCGAGCAGGCCGCGCAGGGCCAGCGGCGCCGAGCGTGCCAGCTGCCTGGCGACGTCCTGCACGCGGTTGTCGAGTTCGGCCGCCGGCACCACCTGGTTGACGATGCCCAGCGCCAGGGCGCGTTCGGCATCGATCGGGGCGCCCAGCAGGCACAGTTCCAGGGTGGCGGCGCGGCCGCACAGGCGCAGCAGGCGCTGGCTGCCGCCGAAGCCCGGGATCAGCCCCAGGTTGATCTCCGGCTGGCCGACCTTGGCGGTATCGGCGGCGATACGCAGGTGGCAGGCCATGGCCAGTTCCAGGCCGCCACCGAGCGCGAAGCCATTGACGCGGGCGATGACCGGCTTGGGCATGCGCTCGATCTGGCGCATCAGGGCCTGGCCAAGCAGCGAGAAATCACGTCCCTGAACCGCGCTGAGGGTGTTCATCTCGGCGATGTCGGCACCGGCCACGAAGGCCTTGGGGCCGGCGCCGGTCAGCACCACCACGCGGACGTCCGGGTCGGCCGCCGCCGCGCTGAACGCCTCGGCCAGGGCCTGCAGGGTGGCCGCATTGAGGGCATTGAGCTTTTCCGGGCGCTGCACGGTGAGGGTGCGGATGGCACCGTCATCGGTCACGGCGACGGGCTGGTCGGCGGGGGCTGAGGCCACGGAAAGCTCCTGGAACGTTAAAAAAAAGTGAGATTGAACTCTTGAAACGCAGGTGGGTCAAAGCCTGCGTGGTCAGTAGCGGTTACACGTTGTGGCCGGTATCCTAACCCGTCGCCTCAGGGCGGCGCAGAACGTCCCTGAGTTACCACCCCTGGAGAACTGTTTGATGAAGTTGCGTTCTATCGCGGTCGCCGTCGCGGCCCTGGCCCTGACGGGCAATGCCCTCGCCCAGGACGTCGCGTCCGAAAAGGGCAAGCTGAGCTATTACTTCGGTTACGACTACGGCAACAACCTGGCGGAGCTGACCGGTCGTGGTGAGCAGCTGGACATCAACTCGGTGGTGAAGGGTCTGCAGGACGCCTACGCCAAGAAGCAGCCGGCGATCACCGCCGAGCAGCTGAAGCCGGCTGTTGAAGCGTTCCAGAAGCGTGAGCAGGGCCGTGCCCAGGCTGCCAAGGCCGAGTACGAAAAGGCTGCTGCCGAAAACAAGACCAAGAGCGACCAGTTCGTTGCGGCCAACAAGGCCAAGGCGGGCGTGCAGACCCTGCCGAGCGGCGTCCAGTACCGCGTGATCGAAGCCGGCAAGGGCGCCAAGCCGACCCAGGCCAACACCGTGCAGCTGGAAGTGGCCGGTCCGTACCCGTTCGGCCAGCGTCCGACCGAAGCTCGTCCGGCCCAGCAGATTCCGTCGATCAAGGTCAGCGAAGTCGAAATGAAGGCCATGCGCGAGACCCTGCTGCAGATGCCGGCGGGTTCGAAGTGGGAAATCACCCTGCCGCCGGATCAGGCCTACGGTGCCGACCCGCGCACCGGCTTCCCGCCGAACGTGGCGGTGCAGTTCGAAGTCAAGCTGGTCAGCGTCAAGTAAGTCGAAGCAACATCAATGCAATGCAGACAACGCGCCGGTGGCTTCCACCGGCGCGTTTCTGTTTGTGCATCCTGCGACGATCACGCGCCTTCGTGATCGTCCCCAACCGCAGCCATTCGCGCTACTGTTGCAGGGTGCAAACTACGGAAGAACCGGCGCGTGTTGTCGCAAGCCCCTGCATTGGAGTGTGCAAGCTGGATCACAACCGGCTGTGCGCCGGGTGCGGGCGGCATATCGATGAAATCGCAGGGTGGTCGACGATGAGCGACCGCGAACGCAGCCGCATCCTGCATCGCGTGCAGCCCCTGCGCGAACAGCTGCAGCAGTCGCTGCGCGGATCACTGGCCGACCACGAACGCCTGCTGCGCGCGCTGCATCCGCTGGCCGAACCGCCGCAGGGCGATGGCTGGAACCGCAGCGAACTGAGTGACCTGCTGCCGCCTGGCCCGCCGGTGGAAGCCGCGGTGCTGGCCGGCATCGTGCCGCGTGCTGGAGGTGCCCAGGTCATCCTGACCCGCCGCACCGAGACCCTGCGCACCCACGGCGGCCAGGTCGGTTTCCCGGGCGGACGCACCGAACCGGACGACCGCGATGCCCTGGCCGCCGCACTGCGCGAGAGCCAGGAGGAAATCGCGCTCGCACCGGGCCAGGTGCAGGCACTGGGCTACCTCGATCCGTTCGTGACCATCACCGGTTACCGGGTGACCCCGGTGGTGGCGGTGGTCGATCCGGATTTCGTGCCGGTACCGCAGCCCAGCGAAGTGGCCGAGGTGTTCGAGGTGCCGCTGGATTACCTGATGGCTGCCGACAACCTGCGCCAGGTCGAGATCAACCATCGCGGCCGCGTGCGCCATGTCCTCGAATACGGCTGGCCTGGCCAGCGCATCTGGGGCGCGACCGCTGCCATCCTCTACAACCTGCGTCGCCGCCTGGAGCAAGTGCAATGAAGCCGATCGATCCGCCGTGGACCACCCTGGTCGATGTCGCCACGCTGGCCGCCGCCCTCGATGGCGACGTGCGCGTGGTCGATGCCCGTGCCACCGCCAGCACCGTCGTGCGCGTGGTGGATGCGCGCGCAGCGCTGGCCGACCCGCAGGCCGGGGCAGGGCAGTACGCGGCCGGGCATATCCCGGGTGCGGTCCATGCCGATCTCAACCAGGATCTTTCCGACCTGCGCCGCAGCGGCCATGGCCGCCATCCACTGCCCGACAGCGACACCTTCGCTTCGCGCGTGGGCCAGTGGGGCATCGGGCCGGACACCCAGGTGGTGGTCTACGACGGCAGCGACGGCAGCATGGCCGCCGCACGCCTGTGGTGGCTGCTGCGCCTGATCGGGCATACCCGTGTGGCCGTGCTCGACGGCGGCATCGCCGCCTGGCAGGCCGCGGGTCATGCGCTGGCCACCGGCCACAGCGAGGTGACCGCGCAGCCGCCCTATCCTGGCCGATTCGACACCACCCAGGTGGCCTCGGCCGACGAAATCGCTGCGCGCCTCAAGCACGCCCCCGGCTGGCTGGTGGACGCCCGCGCTGGCGAGCGTTTCCGCGGCGAAGTGGAGCCGCTGGACCCGGTGGCCGGCCACGTACCCGGCGCGGTCAACCGCCCGTTCGCCTTGAACGTCCTCGACGGCCGCCTGCGCGACCCGCAGGAACTGCGCGCCGAACTGCAGGGCGTGATCGGCAGCCAGGACCCCGAGCGCGTCGTGCTGATGTGCGGTTCCGGCGTGACCGCCTGCCACCTGCTGCTGGCGATGGAAAGCGCCGGCCTGAGCGGCGCCCGCATCTACGCCGACTCCTGGAGCGGCTGGGTCAGCGACAGCACCCGCCCGGTCGCCACCGGCGCCTGACAGCGCGCGGGGTCGGATCCGTTTCCAACGGGAAACGGCTCTGACCCCAATCGGCCGGGTAGTCGTGCAGGGCGCAGTCGAGCGCGGCTCAACTCTACAAAAAGCGCATTCCGCTCGAATCGAATTTCGCGAAGGGGTCAGAGCCCGTTGCGCCGCAACGGGATCCGACCCCGATGGTGGGCCTGGTTGCGGGGTCGGATCCGTTTCCCAACGGGAAACGGCTCTGACCCCAATCGGCCGGGTAGTCGTGCAGGGCGCAGTCGAGCGCGGCTCGACTCTACAAAAAGCGCATTCCGATTGATTTGACCCCGTGCCGACCAACGGTCGGCACCCACCATCAGCAGCTTCCAGATTGGGGTCAGAGCCCGTTGCGCAGCAACGGGATCCGACCCCGTGCCGTACCAACAGATCGCGGCCAACTGTCGAAG
>DOKO01000228.1 GCA_003510825.1 Stenotrophomonas sp. | reverse complement strand
CCGGTTGAGGGGGTGTGAGCGCCATGGATGGCGCGACCAAGCCCCCATGGGTGAGGGCGCTTTGCTTGCGAAGCACTGCTTCGCAAGCGCCCGAACGCACAGCCGCCAGCGGCTGGGCCGGACCCCGGAGGGGGGTTTACGGCGTGTCCTGCCCACCCACACCGCCCCGCCATCCCACGGATAGCCCGCTTTTGAATTTGACGTTGCCTCTGCAGGTGCAGGGCTGCAAGCCCTGCCGAAACCCTCCCTACCATGACTGCAGTCACTTGCCCGATCGCCCCGCGCTGGCGAAAGTCAGACAGTTCAAGTGATCGGAGTGGTCCTTTGCCCTCCGCACAGGTGTGAAAGAGAGAGAGACGCTGTGCAACGACGTGAGTTCCTGGCGTATTCCGGTCTGGGCCTTGCCGGCCTGGTGCTGCCGCATTCGCGGCTGATCGCGGCCGAGCAGCTGCTCGCGCCGGTGGATACCGCCCAGCGCCGGCGCCTGGCCGAGGTCGCCCTCGCCGCCGCGCGTGCGGCCAAGGCCAGCTACTGCGACGTGCGCATCGGCCGCTACCTCAACCAGTCGGTCATCACCCGCGAACACCAGGTCGGCAACGTGACCAACCGCGAGTCGTCCGGTGTCGGCGTGCGCGTTCTGGTCAACGGCGCCTGGGGCTTCGCTGCCACCCACCAGCAGACCGAGGCCGCCGTGCGCGGCGCGATCGAGCAGGCCACGGCCATCGCCCGTGCCAACGCCAGCATCCAGACCCGTCCGGTGCAGCTGGCACCCACACCCGCAGTGGGAGAGGTGCGCTGGCAGACCCCGGTGCGGAAGAACGCCATGGAAGTGCCGATCCAGGACAAGATCGAACTGCTGCTGGCGCTCAACAGCGCCGCGCTCGATGCCGGCGCGGACTTCATCAACTCCACGCTGTTCCTGGTCAACGAACAGAAGTACTTCGCCTCCAGCGATGGTTCCTTCATCGACCAGGACATCCACCGCATCTGGCTGCCGTTCACCGCCACCGCCATCGACAAGGCCAGCGGCAAGTTCCGCACCCGTGCCGGGCTGTCCTCGCCGATGGGCATGGGCTATGAATTCCTCGATGGCGATGCGCGCGGCAAGGTGCAGCTGCCCGGCGGCATCACCGCCTACCGCGATTCCTACGACCCGGTCGAGGACGCCATCGCCGCCGCCCGCCATGCGCGCGAGAAGCTGAAGGCGCCCTCGGTGAAGCCCGGCAAGTACGATCTGGTGCTGGACCCGTCCAACCTGTTCCTGACCATCCACGAGAACGTCGGCCATCCGCTGGAACTGGACCGCGTGCTGGGCTACGAGGCCAACTACGCCGGCACCAGCTTCGCCACCCTGGACAAGCGCGATGCCGGTTTCCGCTGGGGCAGCGACCTCGTCACCTTCTTCGCCGACAAGACCCAGCCGGGCAGCCTCGGTGCGGTCGGCTACGACGATGAAGGGGTGAAAACCCAGCGCTGGGACCTGGTGCGCGATGGCGTGCTGGTCGATTACCAGGCTACCCGCGATGAGGCCCACATTCTGGGCCGCGAGGCTTCGCATGGCTGCAGCTATGCCGATTCGTGGTCCAGCGTGCAGTTCCAGCGCATGGCCAATGTCTCGCTGGCGCCGGGCAAGGCGCCGCTGAGCGTGGACGACATGATCAAGGACGTGGAGAACGGCATCTGGATCCACGGCCGCGGCTCCTATTCCATCGACCAGCAGCGCTACAACGCGCAGTTCGGCGGCCAGCTGTACTACCAGATCAAGGACGGCAGGATCGCCGGCATGGTCGAGGACGCGGCCTACCAGATCCGCACGCCGGAGTTCTGGAACGCCTGCACCGCGATCTGCGACCAGCGTGACTTCCGCCTCGGCGGTTCCTTCTTCGATGGCAAGGGCCAGCCCGCGCAGGTATCGGCGGTCTCGCACGGATCGTCCACCACCCGCTTCAACGGCATCAACATCATCAACACCGCGCGCAGTCTCGGCGCCTGAGTCGTCCCATCCTTCGACGTGGAGAGCTGCCTTGCAGAGACGTGACTTCCTCGCCCTGACCGGGCTTACCGCGGGCGGCCTGATCGTGCCGTCGTTCTTCGGCAAGGCGATCGCCGCCGAACAGCTGCAGTCCAGCCTCGACCTGGGGCTGAAGAAGCGCCTGGCCGATGCCGCGCTGCAGGCCGCTCGCAGCGCTGGCGCCACCTACTGCGATGTGCGCATCGGCCGCTACCTGCGGCAGTTCGTCATCACCCGCGAGGACAAGGTGCAGAACGTGGTGAACACGGAGTCGACCGGCGTCGGCATCCGCGTGATCGTCAACGGCGCCTGGGGCTTTGCCGCCACCAATGCGCTGGGCACCGCCGACGTGGCCCGCGCCGCGCAGCAGGCCGCCGCCATCGCCAAGGCGAACGCCGGCGTGCAGACCGCACCGGTGCAGCTGGCCAAGGCGCCGGGCGTGGGTGAAGTGAGCTGGCGCACGCCGATCCGCAAGAACGCCATGGACGTGCCGATCAAGGAAAAGGTCGACCTGCTGCTGGACGTCAACGCCGCCGCGATGGGCGCCGGCGCCAGCTTCGTCAATTCGATGCTGTTCCTGGTCAACGAGCAGAAGTACTTCGCCTCCACCGATGGTTCCTACATCGACCAGGACGTGCACCGCATCTGGGCACCGATGACGATCACCGCCATCGACAAGGCCAGCGGCAAGTTCCGCACCCGCGAAGGCCTGTCCGCACCGATGGGCCTGGGCTACGAGTACCTGGACGGCGCCGCCGCCGGCAAGGTGCTCACCCCCAACGGCGTGGTGAACTACGGCTCCTCCTACGACATGAAGGAAGACGCCATTGCTGCAGCCAAGCAGGCGCAGGAGAAGCTGAAGGCACCGTCGGTGAAGCCCGGCAAGTACGACCTGATCCTCGATCCGTCGCATACCTGGCTGACCATCCACGAGTCGATCGGCCACCCGCTCGAACTCGACCGCGTGCTCGGCTACGAAGCCAACTACGCCGGCACCAGCTTCGCCACCCTGGACAAGCGCGAGCAGCATTTCCAGTACGGCAGCGAGCACGTCAACATCTTCGCCGACAAGACCCAGCCGGGCAGCCTCGGCGCGGTCGCTTACGACGATGAAGGCGTGAAGTGCAAGCGCTGGGACCTGATCAGCAACGGCAAGCTGGTCGACTACCAGACCATCCGCGACCAGGCCCACATCCTTGGCAAGACCGAGTCCGATGGCTGCTGCTACGCCGATTCCTGGTCCAGCGTGCAGTTCCAGCGCATGGCCAACGTGTCGATGGCGCCGGGCAAGACCCCGCTCAGCGTCCCGGACATGATCAAGGACGTCGAGAACGGCATCTACATCATCGGCGACGGCTCGTTCTCCATCGACCAGCAGCGCTACAACGCGCAGTTCGGCGGCCAGCTGTTCTACGAGATCAAGAACGGCAAGATCACCCGCATGCTGGAAGACGTGGCCTACCAGATCCGCACGCCGGAGTTCTGGAACGCCTGCACCGCCGTGGCCGACGAGCGCGACTACCGCCTGGGCGGTTCGTTCTTCGACGGCAAGGGCCAGCCGGGCCAGGTCTCGGCGGTCTCGCATGGCTCGTCCACCGCGCGCTTCAACGGCATCAACGTCATCAACACCGCACGCAGCCTCGGCTGACCGGTCAGGAGCCCTTACACCATGAGTATCTTCACCGAAGCCCAGGCCAAGGCCATCCTCGACAAGGTCATCGCCCTGTCCAAGGCCGATGAGTGCACCGCCGTACTGGCCGGTTCCATCAACGGCAACATCCGTTTCGCCCTGAACAACGTCTCCACCAGTGGCATCGTGGACAACACCGAGCTGGCCGTCACCGTGGCCTTCGGCAAGCGCGTGGGCACCGCCTCGATCAACGAGTTCGACGATGCCGCGCTGGAACGCGTCGTGCGCCGCGCCGAGGACCTGGCCCGCCTGGCCCCGGAGAACCCGGAGTTCATGCCGGCCATCGGCAAGCAGACCTACCGCGCCAGCCCCACCTTCAGCGAATCCACCGCTGCCATCGATCCGGCGTTCCGCGCCAAGGTCGCCGCCGATTCCATCGCGCCGTGCCGTGGCAACGGCCTGATCGCCGCCGGCTTCCTGGAAGATGGCCAGGGCTTCTATGCCACCGCCAACAGCAACGGCAACTTCGGCTACCAGCGCAGCACGAACTTCGATTACACCTGCACCGTGCGTACCGAAGACGGCCGCGGTTCGGGCTGGGTCGGCCGCAACCTGAAGGACGCAGCGGACTTCAAGGCCGACCAGGACATCCGCATCGCCATGCGCAAGGCCACCGAATCCTCGGAAGCCAAGGCGCTGGAACCGGGCAAGTACACGGTCATCCTGGAACCGGCCGCCGCCGCGGGCCTGATCAGCTTCATGATGAACTTCTTCAGCGCACGCTCGGCCGATGAAGGCCGCAGCTTCCTGTCCAAGAAGGGCGGCGGCAACAAGCTGGGCGAGCAGGTCTACGACCCGCGCGTGAGCATGTACGCCGACCCGTGGCATGCCGACGCACCGGTGCTGCCGTGGGATGGCGAGGGCATGCCGCGCGAGCGCATGGCCATCATCGAGAACGGCAAGGTCGCCAACCTGGACTACTCGCGCTTCTGGGCACAGAAGCAGGGCAAGACCGCCAAGGCCACGCCGGGCAACCTGCTGATGAGCGGTGGCGACAAGAGCACAGCCGATCTGGTACGCGGCACCCAGAAGGGCATCCTGGTCACCCGCACCTGGTACATCCGCATGGTCGACCCGCAGACCGTGCTGCTGACCGGCCTGACCCGCGATGGCACCTTCTACATCGAGAACGGCCAGATCAAGCATCCGGTGAAGAATTTCCGCTTCAATGAATCGCCGGTGATCATGCTCAACAACATCGAAGAGCTGGGCAAGCCGGTGCGCGTGGCCGGTGATGAATCCAGCTACGTGATGATGATCCCGCCGATGAAGCTGCGCGATTTCACCTTCACCTCGCTGTCCGACGCGGTCTGATGGATCGGCGGGGCTGCCTGCGCTGGTTGGCCGCTGCCGCTTCGGCGGCGGCGCTGCCGGCCTTCGCGCAGTCAGGCCCGCGCAGTTCGCGCTACGACTTCTGGTTCACCCGCCTGCAGTACGACTCTGGCGATTGGGACGTGGACGCGCGCATGCCGTCCAACCTGATCACCTCGCTGATCGACTACACCTCGCTGCGCGTCGACCCGCAGGAACACGTGGTGGCCCTGGCCGACCCGCGCATGCTGGAGGCGCCGTTCTGCTACCTGGCCGGGCACACGCTGGTGGAGTTCAACGCTGCCGAGCGGCAGAACTTCGTGCGCTACGTGCGCAACGGCGGCTTCGTCTTCGTCGACGACTGCAACCATGACATCGACGGCCTGTTCGCCACCTCGTTCGAGGCGCAGATGGGCCGGCTGTTCGGGCCCAGGGCCCTGCAGAAGCTGCCCAACAGCCATGCGCTGTACCGCAGCTTCTTCCGCTTCCCCGACGGCCCGCCCGCTACCGGCTTCGAGCTCAACGGCTGGGGCGATGACCTGGTGCACGACTACCTGAAGGGCATCGAGGTCGATGGCCGCCTGGGCCTGCTCTACAGCAACAAGGATTACGGCTGCGAGTGGGACTACGACTGGCGCAACAAGCGCTTCCTGGCCGAAGACAACACCCGCTTCGGCGTCAACATCGTGATGTACGCGTTGAACAATTGAACGGACCACCGCCATGACATCCCTCGATCTCGATTCCCTGCTCCCGCGCCTGGATGGGCTGCGCAGCGCCCTGGCCCGCGCCGTGGTCGGCCAGCACACGGTGGTCGAGCAGCTGCTGATCGGCCTGCTGGCCGGTGGCCACTGCCTGCTGGAAGGTGCGCCCGGCCTGGGCAAGACCCTGCTGGTGCGCTCGCTGGGGCAGGCACTGGAGCTGCAGTTCCGGCGCGTGCAGTTCACCCCCGACCTGATGCCCAGCGACATCCTTGGCACCGAGCTGCTGGAAGAAGACCACGGCACCGGCCATCGTCATTTCCGCTTCCAGCAGGGCCCGATCTTCACGAACCTGCTGCTGGCCGACGAGCTCAACCGCACCCCGCCCAAGACCCAGGCGGCGCTGCTGGAAGCGATGCAGGAGCGCACGGTCAGCCATGCGGGCACCACGCGCGAACTGCCCGCGCCGTTCTTCGTGCTGGCCACGCAGAACCCGATCGAGCAGGCCGGCACCTACCCGCTGCCGGAAGCACAGCTGGACCGCTTCCTGCTGCACGTGCTGGTGGACTACCCCAGCGAAGACGAAGAGCGCCGCATCATCGAACAGACCACCGGCGGTGCCACCGAAGCGGTGCCGAAGGTGATGGATGCCGACGCGGTGATCGCCCTGCAGGCCGCCGTGCGCCAGGTGCATGTCAGTCCCGATGTGCTGTCCTGGATCACCCGCCTGGTACGCGCCAGCCGACCCGGCGAGGGCGCACCGGCCGCGATCAACCAGTGGGTGAAGTGGGGCGCCGGCCCGCGTGCCGGGCAGTCGCTGGTGCTGGCCGCCAAGGCGCGTGCACTGCTGCAGGGCCGCTTCGCCGCCACCCGCGAGGATGTGCAGGCGCTGGCCGCACCGGTAATGCGCCATCGACTGCTGCTGTCCTTCGCTGCCGAAGCCGAACAGAAGCGCGCCGACGACGTGGTCGCGGCGCTGCTGCAGGCCGTGCCCTTCCCGGGTTGAAGCACGCGTGAGCACCAGCACACCGCTGACCCTGCCACCGGAACTGCGTGCGCGCCTGCGCACGTTGCGCCTGCGGCCGCGCCTGGCCAGCGGCGCCAGCGGCATCGGCCAGCACGCCAGCCGCAGCCGCGGTGCCGGCCTGGAATTCGCCCAGTACCGCGCCTACGAACCCGGCGACGAACTGCGTCAGATCGACTGGAAGTTGTACGCGCGCTCGGACCGCTTCTTCGTGCGCGAATCCGAACGCGAAAGCCCGATCACG
>DOKO01000229.1 GCA_003510825.1 Stenotrophomonas sp. | reverse complement strand
TGGATCTCGCGCTTGCCGCGCCAGCCGCCCTGGCGGCGGTCGAACAGCCGCATCACCCGGTCCGGGTAGGCGTTGCCGTGGCGCAGGAATTTGCCGAAATACTCCGAGAGGCGGGCGAAACGGTAGCCGGCGTGGCCGCTGAAGCCGCCGTCGCGGGCCAGCTCGATGGCCGTGCGCAGCTCGGGGCTGATGCGTTCGTCGGCGTCCAGGCACAGCACCCAGTCGTGGCTGGCCTGCTCGACGCAGAACGCCTTCTGGCTGCGGAAGCCATCGAACGGGCGCTGCAGCACGCGGGCACCGGCGGCCTCGGCGATGGCCACCGTGGCATCGGTGGACTGCGAGTCCACCACCACGATCTCATCGCAGAAGGCCAGCGAGGCCAGGCAGTCGCCGATGCGCCCGGCCTCGTTGAACGCGATAATGCACGCCGAGATGCGAGGCCGTTCGATGGGAGCGGTCGTGGAGGACATGATGGCCGGGTACCTGTTGTTTGCGACGGAGCGCTATGCGCTGCCTATTCTCGCCCCGTTGGCGCAGGCCTTGCACGCGTCCGGGCAGGAGGTGGCCGCCTGGTTCGAGGGCGGTGCGGCCGGCAGCAGCCTGCCGGGAGTACCCAACATCGGCCTGAAGCAGGCCCTGGCGATGCGCCCGCGCGCGGTGTTCAGCGCCGCCAACTGGGTGCCGACCTTCCTCTCCGGGGCCAAGGTGCAGCTGTTCCATGGCTTCAACGTGGAGAAGCGCGACAGCGCCCGCGGCCACTTCCGGGTGCGCGGCATGTTCGACCTGTACTGCACGCAGGGGCCGGCCACCACCGCGCCGTTCCGGCAGATCGCCGAGCAGCAGGGTCACTTCGCCGTGGCCGAGACTGGCTGGCCGAAGCTGGACCCGCTGTTCCGCGACGATGGCGGCGAGAGTGCCGTGCTGCGTGCCCCGGCCGCCGGGCGTCCGGTCATCCTGTTCGGCTCGACCTTCACCGAACGCCTGAGCGCGGCCCCGCACCTGCTGGAGCCGATCGCCGCTGACATCGCCGCCGGTGAGCGGTACTGGCTGCTGACCCTGCACCCGAAGTGCCCGCCGGAACTGTTCGAGCGTTACCGCGCGCTGGCCGGTGCCAACGCGCGCTTCATCGAGCCGGAGCAGGTGATGGCCGCGCAGCGTGCGGCCGACGTGCTGGTGTCGGACACCTCGTCGATCGTTTCGGAGTTCATCGTCCAGCACAAGCCGGTGGTGACCTTCCGCAACCGCGTGCCGAAGGCGCACATGATCGACTTCGACGAGGCCACGCAGCTGCCGGCGATGCTGCAGCGCGCGCTGCACCCGGAGCCCGCGCTGCAGGCGGAGATCGTGCGCTATGCCGATGCCATCCACCCGTTCCGCGATGGCCGCTCCAGCGAGCGGGTGATCGCCGCGACCGAGGATTTCCTGTCCGGTGAAATGGGCGCGCTGCGCCGCAAGCCGTTCGGCAGCTGGGTGCGGGATCTGCAGATCCGCAAGGACCTGGGATATTGGGGTCCGTCGCAGCGGTGACCGGCGTAATGTAGAGCCGAGCCCATGCTCGGCTATCCACGCCATGCGTGGATGCATGGCAGGGGTCAGAGCCCTTTCCCGTGGAAAGGGGTCCGACCCCGTTCCCGGTCATTCCACCGACAACCCCTCAACCTTCTGCCAGCCGCGCGGCAGCAGGTGGCCGCGAGTGGCGCGGGCGCCGAGGTAGGCGTCGAGCTCGTTGAACTTCAGGCCCATGGTGCGCTGGCCGCTGCGCACCTGCAGGGTCTGCCCCGGGCTGATCGCCACGATCGCCACGACCCGCTCGGTGGCCAGCTTGGCCTTGGGGATCTCGATGATCTTGTTGCCCTTGCCCTTATCCAGTTCCGGCAGGTCGTTGGCGGCGATCGCCAGCAGGTTGCCCGAGCTGGTCACCGCCACGATGCGGTCGGTCGCCACGTTGGCCACGGCCGACGGGGTCAGCACCGAGGAACCGGACGACAGGTTCAGCATCGCCTTGCCGGCCTTGTTGCGGCCGATCAGGTTCTCGAAGCGGGTGACGAAGCCATAGCCGTGGGTCGAGGCCAGCACGAAGCGGGCATCCGGTTCGGCGCTGGCCAGGGTCACGAAGCTGGTGCCCGGTGCCGGCGAGAAGCGGCCGGTCAGCGGTTCACCGTTGCCACGCGCCGAGGGCAGGGTATGCACCGGCGTCGAGTAGGCGCGGCCTTCGCTGTCCAGGAAGGCGACCTGCTGGGTGCTGCGCGCGCGCACCGAACCCTGCAGGGCATCGCCGTCGCGGTAGGACAGGGTGGCGGCATCGATGTCGTGGCCCTTGGCCGCGCGGATCCAGCCCTTCTCCGACAGCACGACGGTCATCGGCTCGCTCGGCACCAGCTCGGTCTCGTCGATGGCCTGCGCGGCCTGGCGCTGCACCAGCGGCGAACGGCGTGCGTCGCCGAACTTCTTGGCGTCGGCGGTCAGTTCGTCGCGGATCAGCTTCTTCAGCTTGGCCTTGCTGTCGAGGATGCCGAGGATCTTCTCGCGCTCCTTGGCCAGCTCGTCCTGCTCGCCGCGGATCTTCATCTCTTCCAGGCGGGCCAGCTGCTTCAGCTTGGTTTCCAGGATGTACTCGGCCTGGTCTTCGGACAGGCCGAAGCGCGCGATCAGCGCCGCCTTCGGTTCGTCCTCGGTACGGATGATGTGGATCACCTCGTCCAGGTTGAGGAAGGCCACCAGCAGGCCTTCCAACAGGTGCAGGCGGCGCTCGACCTTCTGCAGGCGGTGCTGCAGGCGGCGGGTGACGGTGGTGCTGCGGAACGCCAGCCATTCGCTGAGCAGCATCTTCAGGTTCTTCACCTGCGGACGGCCGTCCAGCCCGATCACGTTGAGGTTGACGCGGTAGCTGCGCTCCATGTCCGTGGTCGCGAACAGGTGGCCCATCAGCTGGTCGGCGTCGACGCGGTTGGAGCGCGGCACCAGCACCACGCGCACCGGGTTGGCGTGGTCGGATTCATCGCGCACGTCTTCCAGCCACGGCAGTTTCTTGGCGCGCATCTGCGCGGCGATCTGCTCGATCACCTTCGACGGCGACACCTGGAACGGCAGCGCGGTGACCACCACGTTGTTCGCTTCCTTGGTGAAGGTCGCACGCGCACGCACGCTGCCGTTGCCGGTCTCGTACATCGTGCGCAGGTCGTTGGCCGGGGTGATGATCTCGGCGGTCGACGGATAGTCCGGGCCTTTCACGTGCTCGCACAGGTCGCGCACGCTGGCATCGGGGTCATCCAGCAGGTGCAGCAGCGCGCTGACGATCTCGTTGAGGTTGTGCGGCGGCACGTCGGTGGCCATGCCCACGGCGATGCCAGTGGTGCCGTTCAGCAGCAGGTGCGGCAGGCGCGCCGGCATCCAGGTCGGTTCCTGCAGGGTGCCGTCGAAGTTCGGCGCCCAGTCGGTGGTGCCCTGGCCGAGCTCGCCCAGCAGCACTTCGGCGATCGGGGTCAGCTTGGATTCGGTGTAGCGCATCGCCGCGAACGACTTCGGGTCGTCGCTGGAGCCGAAGTTGCCCTGGCCCTCGATCAGCGGGTAGCGGTAGGAGAACGGCTGCGCCATCAGCACCAGCGCCTCGTAGCACGCGCTGTCGCCATGCGGGTGGTATTTACCGATCACGTCACCGACGGTACGCGCGGACTTCTTCGGCTTGGACGCGGCATTCAGGCCCAGCTCGCTCATCGAATAGATGATGCGGCGCTGCACCGGCTTCAGGCCGTCGCCGATGAACGGCAGGGCACGGTCGAGCACCACGTACATCGAATAGTCGAGGTAGGCGCGTTCGGCGTACTCGCGCAGCGGCAGTTGTTCGAAACCGTGGAATACGGGGCGGGCAGGTTCGGTCATGCGGCGTTGTTACCTATGTCGGGAGGCGAAGACGGCGGTCGGCGCTCTCAATGCACTGATTATCCGGATGCGGCGGGGGATGCCAAGCCACGTGCGGGATCCAGCCCCGGTTCCAGGCCATGGCCGACCCGCGCCAGGTAGCGCCCGGGCGGCAGGCCGAAGTGGCGGCGGAACACGGTGACGAAGGCGCTGGCGCTGCTGAAGCCCAGCGCGTGGGCGATATCGGCCACGCTGCGGCCCTCGCTGAGCTGGCGCAGGGCCTCGGCCAGCCGGGCCTGCTGCCGCCACTGGGCGAAGCTGAGGGTGGTCTCGTCGCGGAAGTGGCGGGTCAGGCTGCGCGGCGACAGGCCGGCCCAGTGCGCCCATTCGGCCAGGCTGCGCTCGTCGGAGGGCTCGGCCAGCAGCTGCGAGGCGATCTTCAGCAGGCGGCGGTCGCGCGGCATCGGCAGGTGCATGCGCTGGCGCGGCGCGGTGCGGATTTCGTCGCGCATGACGCTGAGGATGTGCTCGCGGTCGTCGCTGAGGACGTAGTCCAGCGGCCATTCGCAGATGCGCTCGGCCACCGCCTGGGCCAGCTTGGACAGGCCCAGCACGCAGGGGTCGGAGGGCAGCCCGGCGCAGGCCGGCGCAGCCAGGGCCATGCCCCAGCCACGCATCGGGCCGTCCAAGCTGACCGTATGCGGTTCCAGCGGCGGCATCCAGCCGGCCGAGCCCGGTGCCAGCGACCAGGTGCCGTGCGAGGTGCGGGTGGTCAGCAGGCCTCGCTCGACATAGATCAGCTGGGCGCGGGCGTGGTGGTGCCAGTCCACTTCACGGGCCAGGCCCTGCGGGCTGTCGAAGCGGAAACCGATGACCGGCGGGCCGTCGTTGCGCTCGAACCAGTCCATGGCCACCTCGCGGAGCAGGGTGGGCGGGCCCGGTTCACCTGCCGTCATGACCGGTGGGGGTGGCTGGAATGTGACATTCATTGGCTGGATTGTACTACCGGGCCAGTTCCGGGGGCCATTAAGGTAGCGCCTTCACTGATCGAGCCCGTTGCTGCAACACAGCATTCGATGCCAGATCGAATATTTCCATTGAGAAATATTTTTTTTGGAAGAAAATGCTCCCCCATGATCTGTCCGTCCTCCAACCCCCCCAGCTTCGGCCTGCTGCTGCGCCAGGTGCGCGACGGCCTGGTCCGCCAGCTCGATGCGTCCATGGCCGAAGAAGACCTTGGCATCGGCTTCACCCATTACATCGGCCTGAAGCTGCTGGCCCGCATGGCCCCGTGCACCGCCAACGAACTGGCCCAGGCCATCGACCAGGTGCCCAGCGCGGTCACCCGCCTGCTGGACAAGCTGGAAGCCCTGGGCTGCGTGCGCCGCGAGCCGCACAGCCAGGACCGGCGGGCCCTGCAGATCGTTCTGACCGATGAAGGCCGTGCCCTCTGGGCGCGCCTGCAGAAGCGCGGCGACGCGGTGATGGATTTCGCCCTGCGCGACCTGTCCGCCGACGAACGCACGCTGCTGCTGTCCCTCCTGACCCGAATCCGCGATTCCCTGACGACCCCATGAACCCGATCCCGCATCCCACTCTCCGCCGGTCCGGGCGCGCGCTGCTGGTTTCAGCGCTGGCCCTGGCCCTGGCCGCCTGCGCCAGCAGCCGTGGCCTGAACCCGCAGGGCCACGTGCTCGACGTGGACAGCCTGCACAGCGAGCGCACGCTGGCCGACAGCGACCTGAGCGCCACCGGCTTCCCGGCCCAGGACTGGTGGAAGGCCCTGGGCGATCCCCAGCTCGACGCCCTCATCAGCGAAGGCCTGGCCGGCCACCCCAGCCTGAACGCGGCCGATGCGCGCCTGCGCCAGGCCCAGTCGCAGGTCGGCACCAGCCGCGCCGAGCGCCTGCCCAGCCTGTCGGTGTCCGGTGGCTACACCGGCCTGCGCCTGCCCGAATCCATGCTCGGTGACGAAATGGGCGGCCGCTACGGCGGCAGCAGTCAGGTCGCCTTCAACTTCAGCTACGGCGTTGACCTGTGGGGCGGCAAGCGCGCCGCCTGGGAAGCCGCCGTTGACGGCGCCCATGCCGCCACCGTGGATGCGCAGGCGGCACGCCTGAACCTGTCCGCCGGCATTGCCCAGGCCTACACCGAGCTGGCCTATGCCTGGCAGCTCAACGACGTGGCCGAGCAGGAACTGACGCGCTCGCAGAAGTCGCTGGAGCTGACCCGCCAGCGCCGCAGCGCCGGCATCGACAGCGACCTG
>DOKO01000470.1 GCA_003510825.1 Stenotrophomonas sp. | reverse complement strand
ATGTGCTGGAAGACTACGGCCCGTCCAACGCGCTGATCCTGGACAAGGCCTGCCGCCAAGCCGGCCTGCCCTCGCCGCTGGTGCCGCTGGCCGGTGACCCGACCGGCCGCAAGCGCGCCTACCTGGCGCTGTCGCGGCGCAGTTCCAGCAATTCGCTGATCCCTGAACAGCGCGGCGCCAAGACCCACTCCGATTCGCTGGCCAAGGTCCTGCAGGCGCACCGCGTTCGCGACGACCTGGACGTGCACCTGGTGCCGGTGTCGATCTTCGTCGGCCGCGCGCCGGACAAGCAGAGCGGCTGGTTCGCCGTGCTGTTTTCGGAAAACTGGGCGCTGGTCGGCCGCTTCCGCCGCCTGCTGGGCCTGCTGCTGAACGGCCGCAGCACCATCGTGCGCTTCGCCCCGCCGATCTCGCTGCGCAGCACCGTGGACGAGGGCCTGGAGCCCGAGCGCACCGTGCGCAAGCTGCAGCGCGTGCTGCGTACCCATTTCCGCCGCATCCGTGAATCGGTCATCGGCCCCGACCTGTCCACCCGCCGCCTGCTGGTGGACCAGGTGCTGGCCGCCGAACCGGTGCGCGAGGCGATCGCCGCCCAGGCCAAGCGCGACAACTCCAAGCCGGCCGACGCCTGGAAGAAGGCGCACGCCTACGCCTGGGAAATCGCCGCGGACTATTCCAGCCCGGTGGTGCGTTCGGCCAGCTTCATGCTCAGCCACGTGTGGAACCGCATCTACGCCGGCGTGCTGGTGCACCACCTGGACAAGTTCAAGGCCGCCGCGCCGGGACACGAAGTGGTCTACGTGCCCAGCCACCGCAGCCACATGGACTACCTGCTGCTGTCCTACCTGCTGTACGACCGTGGCATCGTGCCGCCGCACATCGTGGCCGGCATCAACCTGAACCTGCCGGTGGTCGGCACCCTGCTGCGCAAGGGCGGTGCGTTCTTCATCCGCCGCTCGATCCGCGGCAACGCGCTGTACTCGGCCGTGCTCAGCGAATACGTCGCGCAGCTGGTGGCCGGTGGCTATTCCATCGAGTACTTCGTCGAAGGTGGCCGTTCGCGCACCGGGCGCCTGCTGCAGCCCAAGGGCGGCATGATCTCGATGACCCTGCGCGCGTTCCTGCGCCAGCCGCGCAAGCCGGTGCTGTTCCAGCCCATCTACATCGGCTACGAGAAGCTGATGGAAGGTGGCAGCTACCTGGACGAACTGTCCGGGCGGCCGAAGGAGAAGGAATCGATCTGGTCGCTGCTGTGGGGCATCCCCAAGGTGCTCAAGCAGAACTACGGCCAGGTGGTGGTGAACTTCGGTGAGCCGATCGCCCTGAACGACGTGCTGGCCGAGAAGGCGCCGGAGTGGAACGGCGAGGCGGTGCCGGAGGACGAGAAGCCGTCGTGGCTGTCGACCACCGTCGATACCCTGGCCGACCGCATCCAGGTGCGCATCAACGGCGCCGCCGACGTCAACCCGATCAACCTGCTGGCGCTGGCGCTGCTGTCCACGCCCAAGCACGCGATGGGCGAGGCCGACCTGATCGCGCAGATCGAGCTGTGCAAGACCCTGCTGGAAGAAATGCCGTATTCGGGCCGGGTGACGGTGACCCCGCACTCGCCGGAGCGGATCATCGCCCATGCCGAGGAGATCAACGTCCTCACCCGCATCAAGCACCCGCTGGGCGACGTGCTCAGCGTCAGTGGCGACACCGCGGTGCTGCTCAGCTACTTCCGCAACAACGTGGTGCACCTGTTCACCGCATCGTCGTGGGTGGCCTGCTGCTTCCAGAACAACCGCCGCATGAGCCGTGCCGGCCTGGTCCGCCTGGGCCGCACCGTGTACCCGTTCCTGCAGGCCGAGCTGTTCCTGCCGTGGAGCGAGGACGAGTTCGCCCAGCGCATCGAGCAGACCATCGACGTGTTCATCCGCGAAGGCCTGCTGCAGCAGGTCGCCGACGATGACGGCGGCATGCTGACCCGCAACACCGGGCAGACCGACGAGGTGTTCCGCCTGCGTGCCATCGGCCATTCGCTGCAGCAGGCGTTCGAGCGTTACTACATCGCCATTTCGGTGCTGGTGAAGAACGGCCCGGGCACGCTGGGTACCGCCGAGCTGGAAAGCCTGTGCCAGCAGGCCGCGCAGCGCCTCAGCCTGCTGTACGCGCCGGCCGCGCCGGAGTTCTTCGACAAGTCGCTGTTCCGTGGCTTCATCCAGAAGCTGCGCGAGCTGCGCCTGGTGTGGCCGGACGAGAACAGCAAGCTGCTGTTCGACGACCGCCTGGACAGCTGGGCGAAGGACGCCAAGTTCATCCTCGGCCGCGAACTGCGCCACACCATCGAGCGCGTCAGCCCCGAAGCGGCGCGCCCGGAAGAACCGACGCCGCAGGCATGATCCGTCCAGGCCGGTATGCCAGCCCCGCGTGGCTGCTGCCGGCCATGCTGCTCGCTGCGGCGACGGCCCAGGCCGCCCCCGCCTGCGTGGAGGACACCTTGCCGGGCCGGCTGGCCGACGCACCGGTGCGCCTGTGCGTGGACGCCGCTGACGGCGCCGCGCCGCGTTACACCCTGTGGCTGGCCGATGCCGAGCGCATCGCAGGTGAGGAAGCCGAGGTGATGGGCGCGGGCCTGCAGGGTGACTGGTACGGCCACCCGCTGCGCCTGCACTGCCGCGCGGACGGCGCCGTGCGCCATTGCGACCTGAGTGTCGACGGTGAGCCGGCGTGGAACGCTGACATCCCGGACAGGTAGCGCCGGGCCATGCCCGGCGAAATGGGCCCCCGCTTACGCCGGCTCGTCCGGAATCTGCAGGCTCTCCAGCTTCGCGATGCAGTCCTTCAGCTGCAGCTTGCGCCGCTTCAGCCGTTTCGACTCCAGCTCGTCCTCGCCATTGGCGGCCATCCGGGTGATCTGTTCATCCAGCACGCGGTGTTCGGCGCGCAGGGCGACGAGGCGTTCGACGATCTCGGCGGGGCTGTAGGTATCCACAGCCTCCGAGCATACACAGCGCCGATGACCATCGGGAGAGGGCGACCCCGCGCCGCGGCCGGCGCCGGTCCCAAGCCGGTAGAATGGCAGCCATGAGCGCCGTGATTTCCCTGCCCGATCCCTTGCCGCGTGCGCCTGTCGCACCGCGCGTGGGCCCGCGCGCGGACCACCTGCGTGGGGAGCAGCCGCTGGCCAGGCGCCTGCGCCGCCAGGTCGGCCAGGCCATTGCCGATTACGGCATGATCGAGGCCGGCGACAAGGTGATGGTCTGCCTGTCCGGCGGCAAGGACAGCTACACCCTGCTGGACATCCTGCTGCAGCTGCAGAAGAAGGCCCCGGTGCCGTTCGAGCTGGTGGCGGTGAACCTGGACCAGAAGCAGCCCGGCTTCCCCGAACACGTACTGCCGGAATACCTGGCCCGCCTGGGCGTGGCGTACCAGATCATCGAGCAGGACACCTATTCGGTGGTCAGCCGGGTCATCCCGGAAGGCCGCACGATGTGTTCGCTGTGCTCGCGCCTGCGCCGCGGCGCGCTGTACAACCATGCCGAGAAGCACGGCTTCACCCGCATCGCGCTGGGCCACCACCGCGACGACATGGTGGCCACCTTCTTCATGAACCTGTTCCACCACGCCAAGCTGTCGGGCATGCCGCCGAAACTGCGCAGCGACGACGGCCGCCACGTGGTCATCCGTCCACTGGCCTACGTGCGCGAGCGCGACATCGTCGAGTACGCCCAGGCCCGTGATTTCCCGATCATCCCGTGCAACCTGTGTGGCAGCCAGGAAAACCTGCAACGCCGCCAGGTCGGGCTGATGCTCCAGCAGTGGGAAAAGGACCATCCCGGCCGCATCGACCAGATCGCCCGGGCCATGGGCCAGATCCACCCTTCGCAGTTGGCCGATGCCAGCCTGTTTGATTTCATGGCGCTGGGCCGTCGCGACGAGGCACCCTTGTCCGATGCCCATGCCTGGCTGGCCGGTTCCCCGGCCGATGCCGACGCAGCACCCGAGACGCCCGCCCTTTAAGGTGGGACGCCCTTCCTCTTCGCCATCCGGAATTCCATGTTCTTTCGCAACCTGACGTTCTTCCGTTTCCCGACCACCACCGATTTCTCCGAAGTGGACACCCTGCTGCCGCACGCCCTGCTCAAGCCGGTCGGTGCGCTGGAAATGAATTCGCGTGGCTTCATCTCGCCCTTCGGCCGCGAGGAGAAGGAACTGCTGTCGCACCGCATCGCCGAACACCTGTGGCTGACCGTCGGCGGCGAGGACAAGATCCTGCCGGCAGCGGTGGTCAACGACCTGCTCGAGCGCAAGCTGGAGGAGATCGAGGAAAAGGAAGGCCGTCGCCCCGGTGGCCGCGAGCGCAAGCGCATGAAGGACGA
The DNA here is from genome assembly GCA_003510825.1 of Stenotrophomonas sp. GTDB lineage: Bacteria > Pseudomonadota > Gammaproteobacteria > Xanthomonadales > Xanthomonadaceae > Stenotrophomonas. The sequence goes on along the minus strand of DOKO01000470.1, from coordinate 3,764 downwards.
CCTGCTGCATGAACTGCTGCCGCGCGCCTTCGTGAAGTCCTCGCGCAACGACGCCTTCATCGACCTGCAGCACGGCTACGTCGCGGTGGATACCTCCAGCCGCAAGACCGGCGAGTACTTCATGTCCGACATCCGTGGCCTGCTCGGCAGCTTCCCGGCGATGCCGCTGAACGCCGAAGTCGCGCCGCGCTCGATCCTGACCGGCTGGATCGCCGGCGAGCCGCTGCCGACCGGCCTGAGCCTGGGCGAAGAGTGCGAGATGAAGGACCCGGTGGAAGGTGGCGCGGTGGTCAAGTGCCAGCACCAGGAACTGCGCTGCGACGAGATCGACAAGCACCTGGACGCCGGCAAGCAGGTGACCAAGCTGGCGCTGATCTTCGAGGACAACCTGTCCTTCGTCATCGGCGACGACCTGATCGTGCGCAAGCTGAAGTTCCTCGACGGCGCCCTGGACCAGCTGGAGCATGCCGACGAAGACGGCCGCCGCGCCGAGTTCGACGCCCGCTTCGCCCTGCAGAGCGCCGAGATCCGTCGGCTGTTCCTGCTGCTGGAAGAAGCCTTCAAGCTCAGCAAGGCTGACTGAACAGGCACTGCGCGGGCCGCCGGTCATCCAGCGGCCCTGCGCAGCGCTATGCTGGGCACATGAGCCGCCTGCTGCGCCGCCTGATCAGCCCGACCCCGCCCGCCACCGTGCAGCGCGACACCGTCCGCCTGCGCCTGGACGATGCCGAGATCGAGGTGCTGCGCGTGCGCGATCCGCGCGCGCGACGCATCAAGCTGAGTGTGGACGAACGCGGCGCACGCCTGACCCTGCCGCCACGCGCCAGCCTGGTGATGGGCGAGCGTTTCCTCGAACAGCACCGCGACTGGCTGGCGCTGCAGCTGCGCGTCTACCAGGACAACGGCCTGCCGGCACCGCTGCAGCCGGGCGAAGAGGGCATGCTGCCGCTGCGTGGCGAGCTGCTGCCGGTGCGCTGGCAGGAAGGCCGCTTCGCGCGCCTGGAGATCGACGAGCACGGCGCCTGCGTGCAGTGGCCGACCCGTGCCGGCGACGCGACCCTGCGCCGCCTGCTGCGTGAGTTCTACGAAGCACAGACCCGCGCCGACGTCGGCCGCTGGCTGCCGAAGTACCTGCCGGGCCTGCCGCGCGCGCCCAGCCGGGTGCGGTTGAAGGTGATGTCCTCGCAATGGGGCTCGCTGGCACCGGACGGCAGCATGGCGCTGGACCTGGCCCTGGTGCTGGGCCGCCCGGAGGCCTTCGAGTACGTGCTGGTGCACGAGCTCTGCCACCTGATCCAGGCCAACCACTCGCCCGCGTTCTGGCACGAAGTGGAACAGCGATTCCCCGCGTGGCGCGAGCAGCGCGATTACTTCCAGCTGGAAGGCCGACGCCTGAAGGCGATGCTGCGCCAGCTGCTGTAACGGCAGAGCCGAGCCCACGCTCGGCTGACGCGCGCAGCGCGGCCAATAACGGTTGACCGTCAGGCGGCATCCACCTGCATGTCCACGTATTCTGACAGCCCCCGGCAGGCCAGCAGCAGGCTGTCCCTCGCTCCATCGCTCAACTGCTGGCTGATATCGCCGCTCACACGGACACGCTCGATGGCATGCGCCAGCTCCAGCAGGAAAGTCAGCCCTGCGTTGGCACGCTGGATGCGGGACAAGGCCACGCATTGCCCAGGGGAACGTCCTGTGCGCTGCAGCGGCTGACCACCCGCGCCCTCGCTCTGGCCGATGCGCTGCAGGCTGCCCAGCAGCGAGATGCTGTCGGCGGTCTGGTTGGCGGCCAGGGTGGATTCCAGCGGCTGGGCGATTTCGTTGGGCAGCTGATTGGCAGCCTCGCCCAATGCGGCGAACAGGAAGGGATAACGATGGGTGCTCATGGCGGTCTCCTGTGCATGTTGCAGAGAGAGCCACCCCGCAGCTGCGGAGGTGGCGGACGATGCGTGGCTCCAATACCGGTGATCTGAAGGAACCCGGCGGGCCGAAGCCCTCCACGCACCGCCCGCCATGGAAACGCAGACGGATTGCCAGCCGGCGTCGCCCACGGTGAATGAGCGACGCCAGCTGACAAGCGTAAACAACCTTCAGATCAGAACGGGATTGGAGTCCCGCGCCACCCGTTGTCGGTGGCGCAGAATGATTTGCACGCAGCGGCTGTGCTGCCAATGAGAATTGTTGGAAAGTTCGAAAAGTTTGCAGATGATCGCGGGCTGCCGCCCATGAATGATCCCGCCCGTAAACGTGCGAATCGCGACATCGCGCAGCGCCACCGAACGCACTGCTGACGCGCGCAGCGCGGGGTTTTCGGTCAGCCCGATGAGAAGCAGCCGAGCATGGGCTCGGCTCTACAGGAGCGCGCGCAGCGCGCGACCCGCTCCTGCTCTTCTTTCTTTCTTCCGTGGCTGGACGCGCACGGAAACTGTCAGAGGCCGGGTGGGTAGGTTGCGCAGGGGTGCGAGCGCCATGGATGGCGCTCACAAGCCCCCAAGGATGGGTTCACGGCGTCCCCTGCGCGGCCTACCCACCCGGCCCGTCCGACGCCCCGGGTTCAAGCCAGCCACGAGGGGCTCAGCCGTTGGCCGATACCCCCATCAACCCGCGCGCAGCGCCGCTGCCGCTGCCCAGCGTGCCGCCACCCGCGGTGCGGTAATGCACACCGCCTCGTCGGTCACCGTCGTCACCGCCCGCTCCAGCAGCTGGATATCGGCCTCATGCTGGCGCGCCACGTGCGGATCCTCGAAGAAGATCGCGCGCTGGCAGCGGCCCTCCAGCACGCGGTCGGCAATCTGCGCATCGCCGCCCATCGGGCCGCTCTGGTAGCGCGTCACCCACGGCGTATCGGTGGGCCAGCCGCGGCTCCAGGCCAGCTCGTTGAGGCGCTGGCCGGTGGTGCCGGTGGCCACGCGCTCGCCGAAGCGGGCCAGTACGTCGAAATGCTCGTCGGCGAAGGCCAGCATCGCCGGCTTCATCGCATCGTGGGCGATCAGCGCCAGGGTCTGTCCTTCGAACGCGTGCAGGTCATCAGCACCGGCATCGGCGGCCAACCCGGCGTGGACCCGTTCGATCTCGATCCAGTCGCGCGCGGTGGCCACGGTCGAAATGAACGGCTTGCCGTGGATCACGCACTGCCGCTTGAGCGCGGTCGCCTCGGGAAACACCGACGACGGGTCGACCGGATCGATCAGGTAGATCGCGCCATCGAGGGTGCGCTCCGATCCCATGCCGACCACTTCGGCCACCAGCTTCATCAGGCCGCCCTGGCGGCCGTAGGGATAGCGATGCAGGCCCGCATAACCGGACAGGGAGCCGTTGCGCTCGATCGCGTCGTGGGTACGGCCGACCGCATGCAGGGACACGCCCAGCTCGCGCAGGCCCGGCTCACTGGCACGCAGCCAGCGGAACAGCGCGGCACGCGCGTCATGGTGGTGCAGGCGGTTGGCGGCCAGGCCGATGCGCATCGCGGGCGTCCTCTGTGGTGGAAGCGGCAGTGTATGTCGCTATCAGTATCGCTGGAGCGTTTTGCAATTTTCCTCATTGTCGCTGCGGGCCGCGTCGCTAGCGTGGCAGGTGGCCGCTGCTTCGTGCAGTCTGCGGCCTGAGGAGTAATCGTGAGTGTCGCTGGTTGTCCTGATGTCGCCGCTGCGCGCCGCCGCTGGCGATGTGGCGGCGTGCTGCTGGCCCTGCTGCACTGGCTGCCTGCCTTCTCGGCCATGGGCGTGTGGGAGCGGATCGGCGCCCTGGCGCTGCTGGTCGGCGGCGGT
>DOKO01000184.1:5978-6210 GCA_003510825.1 Stenotrophomonas sp. | reverse complement strand
TGTAGACCGCCGTGGCCTGCGCACCGGCGCCGGTCGCGGTGGTGCTGGTTTCACTGGCCACCGCACCGCTGCCCAGCGCGGCGCTGTCGCTGCCGCTGGCCTGTGCGTTGGTGCCCACCGCCGAGGCGTTCTCGCCGGTGGCCAGGCTGTTGTAGCCGACCGCCGTGGCCTGCGCGGCAATGGCCACGGCACCGCCGCCGAGCGCGGTGGTGCCATCGCCGATGGCGTTGGC
>DOKO01000184.1:0-5639 GCA_003510825.1 Stenotrophomonas sp. | reverse complement strand
CTGCCACTGGCCTGGAAGTACTTGCGGGTGTTCTCCGCGGTCGCGGCGACCTCGTCCAGCTGGTCCTTGTTCACCGCGTCGGTGCCTTCGGTACCGGCGGCGACGTTGGTGATCTGGCGCGTGTTGCCGGCGCCACCGACCGAGACGGTGTTGTCACGCTCGGCGATCGAATCGGCACCCAGCGCGACGCTGTTGGCGCCCTGTGCTTCGGCGGCGTTGCCCAATGCGGTGGCATTGGTGCCCGGCGCCCACGCGCCGCCACCGACGGCGGTGGAGTAATCGCCCGAGGCTTCGGTCGGCAGCAGGCCGAACAGCGCGCCACCCACGGCTACAGAGTTGGTGCCGGTGGCAAGACTGCCCTGGCCGGTGGCGGTGCTGTAGGCGCCGCTGGCTTCGGCATCGCCGCCGACGGCCACGCTGTTGGAGCCGCTGGCATTGGACGCGTTGCCAACCGCGGTTGCGTTGAAGGCCGAGGCGCTGGACAGGCCGCCCAGTGCGGTGCTGTAGCCGCCGCTGGCTTCGGCACCGACGCCGAAGCTGGCCGATGCAGTGCCGCTGGCGGTGCTGCCTGCGCCGACGCTGGTGCTGCCGCTGCCCGAGGCCTGCGACTGCGCGCCGATGGCGGTGGCGCTGTCAGCGGTCGCCTGTGCGTTGTGGCCCAGCGCCGTGGTGTCGTCGCCATCGGCGGTGGCCGATGCGCCGGCGGCCAGTGCGCCTTCGCCATCGATCTGCGCGGCGTCGCTGTCATCGCCCGCACCATCGGCCTTGAAGTAGCGGCGGCCCTGCGCGGTGGCAGTGGCCAGTGCGGCCTGGGTGGCCTGCGCCTGCGCATCGAGCTGCGCGCGGTTGACCGCATCGGTGGCCGCCGTACCAGCGGCCACGTTGGTGATCTGTCGTTCGCTGCCGGTTGCGCCCACCGACACGGTGTTGGCGCGGTTGGCAGTGGAGCCGGCACCCAGCGCGACGCTGTTGGCGGCGCTGGCGGTGCTGCCGGTGCCCACGGCCACCGCGTTGCGGCCGCTGGCGTTGGCGCTGCCGTCGACCACGCACTGGTCGATCAGGCTGCTGCTGAGGGTCACGCAGTTGGCGTTGCCGCCCACTTCCACCGACTGTGCGGCGGCGAGGCCGGAGCCTCCCAGTCCCATGGCCAGGGCAAGCGCTGCGGCCAGGGTCACCGGCCGGACGTGGTCGGCATCGCGGCGCTGGTCGACGACCCCACCGCGAGTGTCGGAAGAGGCCAGTTCCGAGGCCACCACCAACTGACCCAACGCTTTGTTCCAGACCTTGCGATAAATCCGATTCATCGGTACGGCTCCTGATTTTTTGGACTGGTTTTAGGCAAAGCAACGCCATCGCCGGACCTTCTGGTCCAACGTCCCCCGGGGCGTTATTCGCGTGATTTACTGCGGGTATTGCCGAACGCCGCGCAGCGACAGAAAACCGGGCGCAGAGCGACGTGCGGTTACTGCGGTATGAACAGATTTGAAACAGGGGCCAAGTGTTAACGTGAACTTTCCGGGTCGTCAAGACTTTGACGCAGAAAATGCAATTGCCGTGAACCAGTTCACTTTTTCGCCTATTTATTCGGCGATTTTGTTACTTGCACGTGACGAAATGTCGGCGTCATGTAAATGCATGTAACTGATGGCTGCGGCAGGATTTTCTGCCCGCATAAAGAAAAACCCGACAGTCGCCTGCCGGGTTTTCCGTACTTCATCGCATTGCAGCCTGCGCGGCGGATGCGCCGTCAGCCGCACCACACCCGCGCGTTGCGGAACATGCGCATCCACGGCGAATCACCCTGCCATTCGGCCGGGGCCCAGCTCAGGTTGAGCGCACGCGGCGTGCGTTCCGGATGCGGCATCATGATGGTGACGCGACCGTCGGTGCTGGTCAGGCCGGTGATGCCGTCCGGCGAACCGTTCGGGTTCAGCGGGTACTGGCTGGCGACGTTGCCGTTGCCATCGACGTAGCGCAGCGCCACGCGCGCAGTGGCCTGGTCCACGGCGTTGTCGAACACGGCCTGGCCTTCGCCATGTGCCACCGCCACCTGCAGGCGCGAACCGGCCATGCCACGCAGCAGGATCGACGGCGACTCCACCACTTCCAGCAGCGCGGTGCGGGCTTCGAACTGCTCGCTGGCGTTGCGGCGGAACTGCGGCCAGTGCTCGGCACCGGGGATGATGTCCTTCAGCTGGCTCATCATCTGGCAGCCGTTGCACACGCCCAGGGCGAAGCTGTCTTCGCGGGCGAAGAACGCGGCGAAGGCATCACGCAGTGCGCTGCGCTCGAGGATCGACGTCGCCCAGCCACGACCGGCACCGAGCACGTCGCCGTAGCTGAAGCCGCCACAGGCCACCAGGCCGGTGAACTCCTGCAGGGCGACGCGGCCTTCGATGAGGTCGCTCATGTGCACGTCGTACGCGCGGAAGCCGGCACGTTCGAAGGCGTTGGCCATCTCGATCTGGCCGTTGACGCCCTGTTCGCGCAGCACGGCCACGCGCGGACGCGCGCCGGTGCTGATGAACGGCGCGGCCACGTCTTCGTTGAGGTCGAAGCTGAGCTTCGGCTTCAGGCCCGGCGCGTTGAACGCACGCGCCACCTCACGCTCGGCATCGGCGTTGGCCGGATTGTCGCGGCGCTTCTGCATCGCGTGGGTGACCGACCACCAGGCGTCGAACAGCGCTTCCCAGCGCCATTCGGCCAGGTTCTCGCCGCCCAGCGACACGCGCACCACCGGTGCGGTGGTCGGCTTGGCGATGCGCTGCGCGCACTCGATCAGTGCATGGCGCTCGATCAGATCAGCAAAGGCCGCACGGTCTTCGCGGGCGATCTGCACCACCGCACCCAGTTCTTCGTTGAACAGGCTACGGAACGGATCATCGCCCCAGGCATCGAGGGTGATGTCCAGGCCGAGGCGCGAGGTGAAGGCCATTTCGCACAGTGCGGCGAAGGCACCACCGTCGCTGCGGTCGTGGTAGGCCAGCAGCAGGCCGGCCTGGCGCGCATCGCGGATCAGTTCGAAGAAGCCACGCAGGCGCTGCGGGTCATCCAGGTCCGGGGCGGCACCTGCGAAGGCCGGCAGGTCGCCGTGGTCGGCATGCACCTGGGCCAGGATCGAACCGCCCAGGCGCTGCTTGCCGGCCCCCAGGCCGATAAGCCACAGCTCGCTGTCCACGTCGCGGTCGAGCAGCGGGGTCAGCTGCTGCCGCACGTCGGCCACCGGCGCGAACGCCGAGATGACCAGCGACACCGGCGACACGCTCTTGTGGGCTTCGCCCTGGTCGTGCCACTGCGCCTGCATCGACAGCGAGTCCTTGCCCACCGGGATGCTGATGTCCAGCTGCGGGCACAGTTCCATGCCCACGGCCTTCACCGCGTCGTACAGCAGCGCGTCTTCGCCCGGGTGGCCGGCAGCGGCCATCCAGTTCGCCGACAGCTTGATCTCATCCAGCGCATCGACCGGGGCCGCGCACAGGTTGGTCAGCGCTTCGCCCACGGCCATGCGTGCCGAAGCAGCGGCATCGAGCAGGGCCAGCGGGGTGCGCTCGCCCAGCGACATCGCTTCGCCGGCCACGCCGTCGAAGTCGGCCAGGGTGATGGCCACATCGGCCACCGGCAGCTGCCACGGGCCGACCATCTGCTCGCGCGCGGTCAGGCCACCAACGCTGCGGTCACCGATGGTGACCAGGAAGTTCTTCGAGGCCACGGTCGGGTGCGCGAGCACGCGCAGGCCGGCTTCCTGCAGGTCCAGGCCACCGGTCTTCAGCGCCGGCCAGCGCGGTGCCGGCGGGTGCGCGGTATCGCGGTGCATCTTCGGCGGCTTGCCGAACAGCACGTCCATCGGCAGGTCGATCGGCGCATCGGCCGGGGTGTGGCCCGGCACGGCGCCATAGGCCACCACCAGGTGCTCTTCGGCAGTGGCCACGCCGACGGCGGCGAACGGGCAGCGCTCACGCGCGCACAGCGCGGCGAACTCGGCCAGGCGTTCCTGGGCCACGCCCAGCACGTAACGTTCCTGCGATTCGTTGCACCACAGCTGCATCGGCGACAGCGACGGATCATCGGTGGGCACCTTGCCCAGGTCGATCACGCCGCCGACGTTCGAGTCGTGCAGCAGTTCGGGGATGGCGTTGGACAGGCCACCGGCACCCACGTCGTGGAAGAACTTGATCGGGTTGTTGGCGCCCATCGCCACGCAGCGGTCGATGACCTCCTGGCAGCGGCGTTCCATTTCCGGGTTGTCGCGCTGCACGCTGGCGAAGTCTAGGTCCTCGGCGCTTTCGCCGGAGGCCACCGAACTGGCGGCACCGCCACCGAGGCCGATCAGCATCGCCGGGCCACCAAGCACGATGACCGCATCACCGGCCTGCAGCTGGATCTTGTCGACCTGGATGCGGTCGATCGCGCCCAGGCCACCGGCCAGCATGATCGGCTTGTCGTAGGCGCGCACCAGATCGGCGCCTTCAGGCAGCTCGAAGCTGCGGAAGTAGCCGAGCAGATTCGGGCGGCCGAATTCGTTGTTGAACGCGGCGCCGCCGAGCGGGCCGTCGGTCATGATTTCCAGCGCCGGCGCCATGCGCGGGTTCAGCGCGCGCGGCGCTTCCCACGGCTGCGGCAGCTCGGGAATGCGCAGGTGCGAGACCGAGAAACCGGACAGGCCGGCCTTCGGCTTGCCGCCACGACCGGTTGCGCCTTCGTCGCGGATCTCGCCACCGTTGCCGGTCGAGGCGCCCGGGAACGGCGCGATCGCGGTCGGGTGGTTGTGCGTTTCGACCTTGATCTGGAAGGCGCTGGGCACCTGCGGTTCGCGGCGGTACTCGCCACTGGCCGGATCGGGGCGGTAGCGCGAGGCCGGGTGGCCTTCGATCACTGCGGCATTGTCGCTGTACGCGCTGAGCGTGTGCTGCGGGGTCTGCTGGTGCGTGTTCTTGATCATCCGGAACAGCGAACGGTCCTGTTCCTGGCCGTCGATGGTCCAGCTGGCGTTGAAGATCTTATGGCGGCAGTGCTCGGAGTTGGCCTGCGCGAACATCATCAGTTCGACATCGGACGGCGAGCGGCCCAGCGCGGTGAAGCGTTCACGCAGGTAGTCGATCTCGTCCTGGGCCATGGCCAGGCCGAGGCGCTGGTTGGCGGCCTCCAGCTGGTCCACCGGCACGCGTTCCAGTTCACCCCGCGCCGGGGTGGTGAACAGGGCCTGGCCCTGATCGACGGTGTCCAGCACCGACTGGGTCATCGGGTCATGCAGGGCCTTGACCAGCGCCTGCTGGGCGGCGGCCTCGGTCGGCCAGCCCTGCACGTCGATGCGCAGGCCGCGCTCGACCCGGCTGACCGGCTGGCCGGCACCGCGGACCAGTTCGGTGGCCTTGCTGGACCAGGGCGACAGGGTGCCCAGGCGGGGCACGACGATGCGGCTGACGGCGCCGTCGGCGATGGCCTCGGCCTGCGGCTGGGCTTCCAGGATGCGGCACAGGGTGGCCACGTCGGGGGCGGCCGTGCCTTCGGGCTGGACGAAGTAGACGTGCCAGGCACCGCTGATGCGCAGGGAGGGAGCGATGGACTGCAGGCGGGATTCAAGGCGTTCGCGGCGGAACAGCGACAGGGCGGGCGCGCCCTCGAGGACCATCATGTCCGGG
>DOKO01000322.1 GCA_003510825.1 Stenotrophomonas sp. | reverse complement strand
AACAGCTGCAGGAACAGGAAGCGGTCATCCTCGCGGGTGGAGCGGTCGCCCGGGCGACGGCGCGGCGTGTCCAGCTCGGCGGTCAGCTGGTTCAGGCCAGCCGCCGGGTCGCGGCGCGGGAAGTCGCCATCGTTGAGGCCGAGCACGCAGATCACCCGGAACGGCAGCAGGCGCATCGGCACCATGCGGCCGAAGCTGATGCCGCCGGTCAGCAGCGGCGCGCGCGTATCGGCCTCGGACAGCGCGCCGGCGAAGTGCGCACGCACCACCTCCGGCGGTACGCCGTCCTCGAAGCCGGCCTTGCGGGCGTCGTCGGCGAACTGGTTGAGCAGCTTGCGCAGGCGCTCCAGCGCGCGCTGGCTGTTGGGCGAACTGGGTGCTTCCGGCAGCAGCGCATCAAGCAGGGACAGCAGGCGCTGCCGCCACTGCGCCGGGGTCAGGGTCTCGCCGAGGCGGCGCTGGTACAGCGCCAGCACGCGCAGCAGGCGCAGCAGCCGGTCCAGCGCGTCCAGCGCGCCGCCTTCCAGCTCGATCCACGGTGCCACGCCGGCCAGGTCGACATCGCTGCCGGTGGCGTGGCCCAGCAGCAGGCGGTCCAGCGCGAACTGCCAGGTGTAGGCATCGTCGCGCGGTGCCTGCAGCTGGCCGCGATGGTTGGCGTCGATGCCCCAGCGGGCGCCGGCCTGCTGCAGCCAGCCATGCAGGCGGTCGAAGTCCACCGCCTCCAGCCCGGCCGCCTCGGCCAGCGGCGCGCTGGCCAGCAGGTCGAGGATCTCGTTCAGGCCGAACCGCGATACCGGCAGCGACAGCAGGTGCACGAATACATCGGCCAGCGGCTCGCCGGCCAGCGGGCTGCTGTCGGCCAGCGCATAGGGAATGTGTTCCTCGTCGCCGCCACGGCCGCCGAACACGGCTTCCAGGTACGGCACGTAGGGATCGATGTCCGGTGCCAGCACCGCGATCTCGCGGGCCTGCAGCGGCGGGTCGAAGCGCGGGTCCTGCAGCAGGCTGCGCAGCTGGTCGTGCAGCACCTGCAGTTCGCGCAGGCGGGTGTGGCAGGCGTGCACCTGCAGGCTGGGGTCATCGCTGCGCGGTTCCTCGCGCAGCTCGCCCGAGGGCAGCGCGCGGCGGTGGAACAGGTCGCGCTGCAGGCGGTGCAGCAGGCTGTCGGCCAGACCGCCCTCGGCCAGGGTCGGGCGGGTGTCGTCTTCGGGATCCGAGTACGCGGCGATCTCACCCGCCGGGTGCACCACTTCGTAACTGCCCAGCACGGCCATGAAGTCGCGGCCGGCCGCGCCCCACGCTTCCAGCAGGCGGTTCTCGCCGGCGGCTTCGCCAAAGGGATCGGGTGCGCCGCTGCGCAGGCGCTCGGCCAGGGTCTGCAGGTCACCCCAGTACGACTGCACCGGGGTCGGCATATAGAAGTGCAGCTCGCCGACCCGGGCCTGGGTGGCCATCACCCGCAGCACGTCGGGCGAGATGTTCAGCGTGGCGAATGCCGACAGGCGTGGCGGCAGGCCATTTGGTTTTGGCTTGTCCGGGCCTTCGAAACGCTCGAGGTAGTCCTGGATGCGGCGCGCGCGGTAGCCGCGTCCTGCGGAAATGGCACGCCACAGGATCGCCTGCGGGTCGGCCGGGTCGGCGCCGGCATCCCAGCGCAGCAGCCAGTCGCGGCGCCAGGCCTGGTACTTCTCGAACACCGACGCCAGTTCGCCGGCCAGCGCCCACGGCTTCAGGGCGTCGCCACCGTCAAGATAAGCCTGCAGCGCACGCATCGGTGGCTGCGCCAGCAGCGCGGGGTCGCGCAACGCCTGGTACAGCTTCCAGTGCAGGCCGGCGGCGTCCAGGTCGTCGGTTTCGCCGGCGACGTTGGCATTCAGCGCCCGCGCGACGAACTCACCCGGGGTGAGGAACTCGAGGTTGGCGGCGACCCCGTACTCGGCCGCCAGTGTCGCCTGCAGCCAGCGACGCATCGCCACCTGCGGGATCAGCACCACCTCCGGCGCCAGCAGCAGCTGCCCCGGCACCGGAGTTCGCACGTTGCGGGCCAGCAGGGCGGCCAGCACGTCCAATGAGTTGGAGTGATAGAGGCGGAAGTCGCTGAACGGGTCGGTCATCGTGCACAGTGTGCAGGACGCCCGGCAGTATTCAATGGTGACGCACGTCACTGGCGCGCGCAGCGAGCGCTGCGATGGATTGTTCCGGCGGCGCCGGAAATTGTCCCGGCCTGCCGGTGGCCGCGACGTGCCACAATACTGGACCGTCCAGTCTGCTTATGTTCAGCCGGCTGACCCCACCCTTCGATGTCTAAAAAACGTTAATGGTGCCCATGTCGGCTTCCGCCTCCAGTCTGGTGCAGTTGTCCAACGTCCGCATCGACCGGAGCGGACGCACGATCCTGCGTGACGTTTCCCTGCAGGTTCCGCAGGGCAGCATCACCGCCGTGCTCGGCCCTTCCGGCAGCGGCAAGTCGACCCTGCTGGCCGCGCTGACCGGCGAACTGCGCCCGGTCGCCGGCGAGGTCACCCTGTTCGGCAAGCCGATCCCGCATGACAGCGGCGCGCTGCTGGAAATGCGCAAGAGCGTGGGCGTGCTGCTGCAGGGCAATGGCCTGCTGACCGACCTCACCGTGGCCGAGAACGTCGCCCTGCCGCTGCGTACCCATACCCGCCTGCCGGCGGCGGTGCTGCGCCGGCTGGTGCAGATGAAGCTGCACGCGGTGGGCCTGCTGGCCGCCGCCGATGCCTGGCCGCGCGAGCTGTCCGGCGGCATGGCGCGCCGCGTGGCACTGGCCCGCGCGCTGGCCCTGGACCCGCCGCTGATGATCTACGACGAGCCGCTGACCGGGCTGGACCCGATCGCCTCGGGGGTCATCATGAGCCTGATCCAGCGCCTCAACCACAGCCTGGGCCTGACCAGCATCATCGTCAGCCACCACGTGCACGAGACCCTGCCGATCTGCGACCAGGTGATCGCCATTGCCAATGGCGGCATCGTGTTCCAGGGCACGCCCGAAGCGCTGCAGTCCAGCCAGGACCCGCTGCTGCGGCAGTTCCTGCACGGCCAGCCCGATGGCCCCATTCCGTTTGATGCCGCGCCGCGCGCGAGGGTTGCCTGATGCCGTTCGTGCAAGCCACCCGTTCGCTGGGCCGCGCCGGCCTGTTCTCGCTGACCGTGCTGCGCGGTTCGCTGCCCACGCGTGATTTCCTCGCCGAGCTGACCCGCGAGATCTACAAGATCGGCGCGCGTTCGCTGCCGATCATCGCCGTCGGCGGTGCCTTCGTCGGCCTGGTGCTGACCCTGCAGGGCTACCGCACGCTGACCACCTTCGGTGCGGCCGACGCGCTGTCGACCCTGCTCGGGCTGTCGCTGTACCGCGAACTGGCGCCGGTGCTGACCGCGCTGCTGTTCATCGGCCGCGCCGGCAGCTCGATCGCTGCCGAACTGGGCCTGATGCGTGCCACCGACCAGATCAAGGCGCTGGAGCTGATGGCCATCGACCCGGTGGCCAAGGCCGTGGCCCCGCGCTTCTGGGCGGCGGTGCTGACCGTGCCACTGCTCACCGGCATCTTCTGTTCGCTGGCCATCAGTGCCAGCTACTTCGAAGCGGTGCACGTGCTGGGCCTGGACAATGGCGTGTTCTGGTCGGCGCTGCGCAACAGCGTGGACTTCTGGGATGACTTCGGCGTGGCGATGCTGAAGTCGGCGATCTTCGGCGGCACCGCCGCGCTGGTCGCGTCCTACGTCGGTTTCCACGCCGAGCCGACCATCGAAGGCACCTCGGTGGCCACCACCCGTGCGGTGGTCAACGCCTCGCTGCTGGTGCTGATGTTCAACTTCGTGCTGTCGGCAATGTTGTTCACCTAACCCCTCCTCCGGCGGTGCGCAGGGCGCGCGGCCACCACGACTCGATCAGGTAATCCACATGGCCATACGCGGTCCCAGACTCGAATTCTCCGTCGGCGCATTCCTGCTGCTGGCCCTGGCATCGCTGATGGTGCTGGCCGTGGCCTCGACCAACCAGCGCTGGAGCTGGGGTGGCGGCAGCGGCTATGAACTGAAGGCGCGCTTCTCCCAGGTCGGCCAGCTGCGCAAGCAGGCGCCGGTGAAGATCGGCGGCGTCACCGTCGGCCAGGTCGCCTCGATCGAACTGGACCCGGTGAAGTTCGAATCGATCGTGACCCTGCGCATGGACAGCAAGGTCAAGGACCTGCCGGCCGACACCTCCGCCGGCATCTTCACCAGCGGTTTGCTCGGCGAGAGCTATATCGGTCTGCAGCCCGGTGGTGATCCGGAGGTACTGAAGCCCGGTGAGGAGATCGTCTTCACCCAGCCGGCGGTGGACCTGCTCCAGCTGGTCGGCAAGTACATGTTCAGTGGCAGCGCCGGTGGCGCTGGCCAGAAACCCAACGATGGCGAGCAGTCGCCTGCAACGGAACCGCAACCATGAAGATGAAACTGATCCCGGCCCTGCTGGCCTCGTCGCTGCTGCTGGCTTCCCCGTTCCTGGCCCAGGCGCAGTCCACCGCCCCCGCCGTGACCGCCCCGCAGGGCCAGGCCGGCAAGGTGGTGATCGACGCCAGCAGCCGCATCATGTCGACCCTGCAGCAGCGCCGCGCTGAGTTCACCAGCAACCCGGCCAGCCTGCGCAGCTACATCGACAGCGAACTGACCCGCACCTTCGACCGCGACTATGCCGCGCGCCTGGTGCTGGGCACGCACGCCCGCGGCGCCTCCGACGCCGACATCAAGCTGTTCGCCGATGCGATGGCCGACAGCCTGATGCAGCGCTACGGCTCGACCCTGCTGAACATCCAGGGCAAGCCGAGCTTCCGCCTGAAGGGCGAGAGCCCGCTGCCGGGCAACCGCGGCGTGCGCGTGGCCACCGAACTGGTGCGTGCCGGCAACGAGCCGACCCCG
>DOKO01000300.1:12554-12906 GCA_003510825.1 Stenotrophomonas sp. | reverse complement strand
AAGGGCGACTGCTTGCATTGCGGCTGGAACAGTCCAGCGGCCATGCGCTGCTGGATGAAGCCGCACTGCAGACCTTCCGTCGCGCGCAACCGCTGCCCCCCATTCCCGATGAGATGAACGCACCGCAGGAACTGGTGGTACCGGTGGAGTACTACCTGCACCAAACCGGCTAGCAGAACGCAACAGGCCCGCACGTTGCCATGCGGGCCTGCTGTTGTTGATCACGGGCGGGCAGCGCGGTCAGCGCGGACCCAGCACCTTCAGCAGGTCGTCGCCCTGCGGCAGGCCGGCGCGGCGCTCGACGCTGCCCTCTGCATTCTGGAACAGGATGCCCGGCGTACCCTGGAAGCCC
>DOKO01000300.1:0-12378 GCA_003510825.1 Stenotrophomonas sp. | reverse complement strand
CCCGGCGTACCCTGGAAGCCCATTTCCACCATCAGCACCTGGTTGGCGTCGAGCTTGCCAGCGACATCGCGGCTGATGCTCGGCAGCGGCTTGATGCCACCGCGATCAAACTGGTGTTCGTTCTCCAGCAGCGCGGCACTGGGGTCGCGGGCGGACAGGATGGCCGCGGCCTTGGCCGGGCTGTCTTCACGGATCACGCCGACCATGATGTGACGCAGCTGCACCTTGCCTGCATCCACCCAGGGACGCGCCGCATCCCAGAACTTGTGGCAATACGGGCAGTTTGCGTCACTGAAGGTGTAGACGATCCGCGGTGCGTCGGCCTTGCCGTCACGCACCCACGCGCTGGCTTCCAGCTTGGACCACATCTTGGCCGACATCGGCGCGGACACCAGCTTCTCCACCGCCTCGGCGGCCACGTCGTTGCCCTCGGCATCGAACAGGCTGCCGACCAGCACATGCTTGCCATCAGCAGTGACATACGCCGCCGCCGGCTGCTGGCCACCGACCACACCAGCAAAGCCGCGCAGGCCGCCCGGCGCATCGAATTCGGAAACGACCTCGAAGCCGTGCTTCTCGATGCCCTTCAGGACCGCAGGGCGCTCACCCTTGCCTGCTGCAGGGGCCGCTGCAGCGGTGCCGGCGGGCGTCTTGGCCGGCGGCGTCTGTGCCTGGCTGCAGGCGGTCATGGCCAGCAGCATCGGCAGGATCAGGACCGCAGGCGCGGTGCGCAGGGAAATCGACAGCATGGGAACTCCAAAAGGAAATGCCCGCGCAGGCTACCGCAGCCTGCGCAGTTTGTGTTCAAGACCGGCCTGGGTCAGTTCACCGAGGTGCAGATCCTGCAGGCGCCCCTGCGCATCGAAGAACAGGGTCGAGGGATAGGCGCGCACGCCCAGCGCGGTGGAGGCCGAAGCAAGCTCGTCCAGCAGGACATCGCGCAGTGCAAGCTGCTCTGCGGCCAGGAACTGCTGCACCTCATCCTGGCCTTCGCCCTGGTTGAGGAAGATGAACTGCAGCTCGGGGTGGGCCTGCTGCGCGCGGGCCAGAACCGGCATTTCGCGCCGGCATGGGCCACACCAGCTGGCCCAGAGATTCAGCACCACGGGCTTGCCACGGAATTGATCGAGGTCCAGCGACTGCCCCTGCAGATCCACCACCTGCACCGCCGGCAGGGACAGCGTGTTGGCCTGCCACTGCGACAGACCATAACTGCCCACGCCCCACAGCAGCGCACCGGCAAGTGCACTGCACAGCACCGGAACACGCAGCGAAGGATGGCGACGCAGGCGCCAGAGACCCCACCCCAGCGCTGCAGCCAGCACTACCACCACGTGATAGCCGCCATCGGCAATCTGCAACATGCTCCAGGGCGCGTCACGATAGAAGGCGAAATTGGCGGCAATGAAGGACACGCGGCCGCAGAGCAGGCCGACCAGCAGCATGTCCAGCACCTGGCCCGCGCCCGAAGGCCGCGGCGGCACGGGTTGGCGCGCCGGCCAGAGCCGCGCGAGGCCCATCGCCAGCAGCAGACAGATCAGGATCACCACTACCGGCATCGGCACCGGCCCCACACTCGCCATTACATCACCTGCACCACATTCCAGAGTCCTGCATGGTCGGAGCGCCGCGCCCGCGTTGCAAGCGCGGCGTCCTTCCTGCGGTTGTCAGGCCGCGTCCAGCCGCGAGTCCGCAACCGGTACCACCGGCACGGCCCGCGATGCCATCGCCGCCGGTGCCGGCAACGCGCGCTCACGCCGCTTGCAGTTCACGTGCCGCCGGTAATTGGCCGGCGTCATGCCGACGATGCGCAGGAACAGGCGACGGAACGCGCTCTGGTCCGCATAGCCCACGCCCCAGGCTACTTCGTCGATGCTGGCGCCCTGCTGCAGCAGGGTCTGCGCCTTGGCCACGCGCAGCCGCTGGCAGTACTCGATGGGGCGCAGCCCTGTGGCTTTCAGGAAACGGCGCTGCAGCGTCCGCGGCTCAAGACCGGAGACCTCGCAGATGGCCGGCAGCGTCGCCCCGCGTGCGGAGGTGGTGTGCAGCCAGCGCTGGGCCTTGAGCACATCACGGTCGCCGTGGGCAAAGTTGGCACTGAACCGCTCCAGGTCCTGCTGCACGCCCGCCGGTACGACGATGCCCAGCTGCTGTGCGACCGCGCTGGCCACGCCCTGCCCGTGCAGGCGATACAGCAGGCGCAGGCCCAGGTAACGCCATGCCTGCGGACCGGCCACGGTGAGCAGGTCGCCGTCATCCACCAGCGCTCGTTCGCTGGGGGCCCAGCTGGCGGCCTGACCCTGCAGACCCGGATGGCGCCGCAGATCGGGGCCCGACACGGTGCGCCCGGCCAGCAGGCCCGCCCGTGCCAGCACACCGACGCCGTCGGCTGCCGCGGCCAACAGGCTGCCACCGTCGTAATGCGCACGCAGCCAGTCCAGCAGGACTTCCTCGGCGCGCACCGAGACCACCGGACTGACCTGGCCCGGCAGGGCAATCACGGCAGGAATCGCCGCATCCAGCATTTCCGCACCAGCGATGCGGTTCACACCACGGTTGCTGGCCGGCACGATCCAGCGGGTGACCAGCACGCGGGCACTGGGGCGCCGCTGCTGCTGGGCCAGGCGATTGGCCACGTGGGCCATTTCAGCCAATACCGAAGCTGCAGATGGATCTCCCCCCGGATACTCCACCACGGCAACCTCGACGAAACCGTCGTTGTTCAGTCCCTCCACGCTCCCCTCCTCCATTCGTTCAGGCCGTCGAGCGGCCGGTTCAGGCGAAGGGTAGGAAGTGCCGCAACGGCAGGGCTATGAAGAAAGTTGCAAAGTGCGCTGAATGGGGGAAACCCACAAACCCTTGACTCTTGACCAGACTCCAGAGTTGACAATGGCGGCATCCACCAGGAGTGCGCCATGAATATTGGACAGCTGGCCCGCGAGGCCGGGGTGCCGATCGACACCGTCCGCTACTACGAACGCCAGCAGCTGCTGCCCACCGCGGCACGCTCGGCCGGCGGCTACCGCATCTTCGGCGAGCAGGACCTGCGCCGGCTGCGGTTCATCCGCCGCGCCAAGGGGCTGGGTTTCAGCCTGGAGGAAATCGCCGAGCTGCTGGCACTGAGCGACCGCCACCAGCAGGACATGGCCAGCGTGCGCGATACGGCACAGGCGCGCCTGCTCGACATCGAGCAGCGCATGGCCGAACTGCAGCGCATGCATGCCGCACTGGCACAGCTGGTGGACGCCTGCCCCGGCCATGGTGCGCTGGAACAGTGCCCCATCCTCGCCGCACTGACCGAGGACAACGCATGAACACCGGACATTCCCATCACGACCACGGCCCGTCGCCCACTGCAGGCGGCTGCTGTGGCAGCGCGAAGAACGCGCCAGCCACGGTGAAGGATCCGGTCTGCGGCATGGACGTGGACCCGGCCAACAGCCCCCACCACGCGGAACACGCTGGAAAGCAGTGGCACTTCTGCTCGGCACGCTGCCGCGAGCGCTTCATCGCCACGCCCAGCGCCTTCGATGGCAGCACGCCGAAGGCCGCCGGCGGCTGCTGCGGCGGGCACAAGGCAGCTGCCGGCACCGCCACGGTGAAGGACCTGGTCTGCGGCATGGACGTCGACCCGGCCAGCACCGCGCACCACACCCATCACCAGGGCCAGGACTACCACTTCTGCAGTGGCGGCTGCCGGCAGAAATTCATCGCCGATCCGCAGCGTTACCTCGATCCGTCGTCCTACGTCGCCCCCCAGGTTCCCGCGGGCACGCTCTACACCTGCCCGATGGACCCGGAAATCGTGCAGGAAGGCCCTGGCACCTGCCCGATCTGCGGCATGGCGCTGGAACCGATGATGCCCAGCCTGGACGACGGCGAGAATCCGGAACTGACCGACTTCCGCCGCCGCTTCTGGGTGTCGCTGCCGCTGAGCGTGGCGACCATGGCGCTGGCGATGCTGGCGATGACGCCGCTGCTGCATGCTTTGTCGCCGACACTGCGGGTGTGGATCGAGGGCGCACTGGCCACGCCGGTGGTGTTGTGGGCCGGCTGGCCGTTCCTCGAGCGCTGGGCGCAGTCGATCCGCAACCGCAGCCCCAACATGTGGACGCTGATCGGTACCGGCGTCATCGCCGCCTACGGCTACAGCGTGGTGGCCACGGTCGCACCGGGCGTGTTCCCGCCCTCGTTCCAGCAGCACGGCCACGTCGGCGTGTACTTCGAAGCGGCGGCGGTGATCATCTCGCTCACCCTGCTCGGCCAGTTGATGGAACTGCGGGCGCGGGCCAAGACCTCGGCAGCGATCAAGGCCCTGCTGGGCCTGGCACCGAAGACCGCGCGGCGCATCGACGCCGATGGCAGCGAGCATGACGTCGAACTGGCGCTGGTGAAGGCCGGCGACCGCCTGCGCGTGCGCCCCGGCGAGAAAGTGCCGGTGGACGGCCGCGTGCTGGAGGGCCGTTCCTCATTGGACGAATCGATGCTGACCGGCGAACCGGTACCGGTGACCAAGCAGGCGGGCGACAGCGTGATCGGCGCGACCCTGAATGGTTCCGGCGCACTGGTGATCGAAGCCGAACGCGTTGGCGATGACAGCATGCTGGCGCAGATCGTGCAGCTGGTGGCGCAGGCGCAGCGTTCGCGCGCACCGATGCAGCGCATGGCCGACAAGGTGGCGTACTGGTTCGTGCTGGCGGTGCTGGCCGTGGCCGCGCTGGCGCTGTTCGCCTGGGGCCTGTTCGGACCGGAGCCGTCATGGACGCATGGCGTGCTGAGCGCGGTGGCGGTACTGATCATCGCCTGCCCGTGTGCGCTCGGGTTGGCCACGCCGATGTCGATCATGGTGGCCACTGGCCGCGCCGCGCAGCATGGCGTGCTGTTCCGCGATGCCGAAGCCATCGAAGCACTCGGCAGGGTCGATACGCTGGTGATCGACAAGACCGGCACGCTCACCGAGGGCCGCCCGGCGTTCGATGCCGTGCATGCCTGTGCGGGTTTCGAAGACACCCAGGTGCTGCAGTGGGCGGCCAGCCTGGACCAGGGCAGCGAGCATCCGCTGGCTGAAGCCATCGTCACCGCTGCACGCACGCGTGGACTGCCATTGCTGGCGGTGGAGGATTTCGATTCGATCACCGGCCTGGGCGTGCGGGGCCGCGTGGACGGCCGCTCGATGTGGCTGGGCAACACCGCGCTGATGGCCGGGCAATCGGTGCAGGTGGCCGCCGTGCAGGAACAGGCCGATGCGTTGCGCCGTCGCGGTGCCAGCGTGATGTACCTGGCGGTGGACGGGCAGCTTGCAGGCCTGTTGTCAGTGGCTGATCCGATCAAGTCGACCACCGCCGAAGCGATCGCCGCACTGCACCGCGACGGCCTGCGCATCATCATGGCCACCGGCGATGGCCTGCTCACCGCGCAGGCCGTCGCATCCACCCTGGGCCTGGACGAGGTACACGGCGAAAGCCGCCCCGCCGACAAGGCCGCACTGGTGCAGCAGCTGCAGGCACAGGGTCGCGTCGTGGCGATGGCCGGCGACGGCATCAACGATGCCCCTGCACTGGCCAGCGCCAACGTCGGCATCGCCATGGGCACCGGCACCGACGTAGCGATGTCCAGCGCACAGATCACGCTGGTGAAGGGCGATCTGCGCGGCATCCTGCGTGCGCGCCAGTTGTCGCGTGCAGCCGTGCGCAACATGCGGCAGAACCTCGGCTTCGCCTTCCTCTACAACGGGCTGGGCATTCCGGTCGCGGCCGGCGTGCTGGTGCCGTGGGGCATTTCGTTGTCGCCGATGCTCGCTGCGGTGGCGATGAGCCTCAGTTCGGTATCGGTCATCAGCAACGCGTTGCGCCTGCGCGCGCAGCGTCTGCCGGGCGGCTGACATCGACCTCGCAACGGACGTGAAGAAAAGTGCAACAAACGCTTGCCAACCCCCGGGGGCACAGCTATTATTTCGCTCCTCAGCGACGTGGGGCCATAGCTCAGCTGGGAGAGCGCCTGCATGGCATGCAGGAGGTCAGCGGTTCGATCCCGCTTGGCTCCACCAATCTTTCGGCATTAGGCCGTCGGAAGAGTCGCAAAAGAACATTGATGAGATCTGCGTCCCCATCGTCTAGAGGCCTAGGACATCACCCTTTCACGGTGGCGACCGGGGTTCGAATCCCCGTGGGGACGCCAACTCATCACGAACAACGCGGACCCGGCCGATAACCGGGTCTTTTTTGTTCACCGCCTACCGGCGTTCAGGTTGTGGCGTTGCGGTTCCCCTGCCCTCGTGGCCCTGGTGAACCACAACGAAGAAAGCGAAAAAAAAGCTTCCACAAAGGTGAATACGTTGGTAAGATAGGCGGCTCGGTAACACGGGGCCATAGCTCAGCTGGGAGAGCGCCTGCATGGCATGCAGGAGGTCAGCGGTTCGATCCCGCTTGGCTCCACCACTTTCGACATTAGGCCGTCGAAGGTTCTACAACTTGAAGTTTTTCGTGCGTCCCCATCGTCTAGAGGCCTAGGACATCACCCTTTCACGGTGGCGACCGGGGTTCGAATCCCCGTGGGGACGCCAGTTTCAAAACGGACCCTGCTCCCATGCAGGACAATCCGGAGTTTCATGGGGCCATAGCTCAGCTGGGAGAGCGCCTGCATGGCATGCAGGAGGTCAGCGGTTCGATCCCGCTTGGCTCCACCACTTCGACATTAGGCCGTCGAAGATCTACAACTTGAAGTTTTCGTGCGTCCCCATCGTCTAGAGGCCTAGGACATCACCCTTTCACGGTGGCGACCGGGGTTCGAATCCCCGTGGGGACGCCAATTCTTGAAGACCCCGGCCTCGGCCGGGGTTTTTCTTTGCCTGTCATTCCAGTAGATCCACGCCATGCGTGGATGAATGCCTGATGCCACGGACTCAGAACCGCCGGTACATCCCGATCGAGGCCGGCGCGGTCGGTGCAAACCCGAACTGCGCATACAGGCGGTGGGCCTCACCATCGGCCAGCAGGCTCACATAGGCCGAAGGCGGCAGCGTTGCCTGCATCCAGGCGTCCAGCCGCCGCATCACCTCCTTGCCCAGGCCCTGCCCCTGCAACCGGGGCACGACGGCGATATCGCACACCTGCAGGTGGCAGCCACCATCGCCGACGATCCGCCCCATCGCCACCAGTTCGCTGCCCTGGTACGCGCAGACCCCGAACAGGGTATTGGGCAGCGCGCGGCTGGCTGCCTCGGCGGTCTTGGCGCTCAGCCCCGCCAGCAGGCGCAGCTGGCAGTAATCCTCAACGGTCGGCACGCCATCGCGGAACTGGCAGGTCGTCGAATCGTTCATGCGTCATCTCCCGGGTGTCGGGCTATCCTGCCGCAGTCTCGTCGCAGCCGCTGCGACCTTCGCCCATAGAACGCCCATGTGCTATTCCGCCCTGATCCGCGCCGACTACGCCAAGCTCGTCCGTGAGTACGGCGCCGTGCTGTCGCTGGAAGAATTCGCCGAGCTGTACGCACACGATCCCGGCAAAAAACGGCCGAAGACGCCCAAGGCCATGGACGATGGTTTTGCCGGCGCGCGCACCGAACAGGGCCGCGACATCGTGGCGAAGATCCAGCAATGGCATGCCGAGGAGCAGCAGACGCTGCAGGCCGAGCTGCTGAAGCAGGGCGAGCGGCGCGACATCGCCAACGCCACCCTGGCCACGCGGCCGACGCAGAAGGCGCGCAACGACCTGCGCGTGGCCAGCAACCGCATCGAGCGTGCACAGGCCCGCCTGGACGATCTGCATCGTGTGCAGCTGCTGCCGCGCGACAACCGCATCTTCCCCGGCACCTACGCACCGGTGATGGTCAGCGAGAACGGTCAGCGGGTCATCAAGCCGATGCGCTACCAATGCCGCCTGCCGGACAAGCCCGCTCGCAACGACGTGCTGTACCCGGGCACCTACAACGCGCGCCGCGACAGTCTGGAAGGCTACTGGCGCGGCGCCTTCGGCCTGCGCCATGGCGTGGTGGTGGTCAGCGCGTTCTACGAGCATGTGCCGCGCCATGCCATCGCCGGCCGCAGCCTGGGTGCCGATGAAAAGGAACAGGACGTGGTCCTGGAATTCCGCCCCGATCCACCGCGCGACCTGCTGCTGGCCTGCCTGTGGGCCGAATGGGAAGGACCGGAGGGGCGCCTGCTGTCCTTCGCCGCGATCACCGACGCACCACCTGCCGATGTCGCTGCCGCCGGCCATGACCGCGGCGTGGTACCGATCCGTCGTGAACACCTGGACGCCTGGCTCAATCCCGATCCGGACCAGCTGGCCACGCAGTACGCCATCCTCGATGACCGCGAGGATCTGCGTTACATCTACGAGGAAGCGGCCTGAGCCGGAAGACTGCGCTCAGGCCCGCGTGCTGGTGCGCCCGACCGCACGCAGCAAGGCCTGGGACAGATCCACCGACAGATAGGGTTTCACCAGCAGCACGCCGCCGCGCATCGATGCAGGCAGCTGCTCGGCGGTCATGCCGGTGGCCAGCACGAAGGGCACGCCCGCTGCGGCGAGCGCCGCGGCGACCGGCTCACTGGTTTCGTTGCGGGCCAGCCGGTAATCCAGCAGTGCCACGTCCGGCGAGGTTTCCTGCAGCAGGCGCAGCGACTCAGCAACCGTCGCCGCCAGGCCGACGACCACGGCGCCGGCCTGCACCAGCTGCATCTGCAGCAGGGCCGCACTCATTTCGTCGTTTTCGACCACCAATACGCGCAGATCCTGCAACGCCGCCATGGGGCCTCCCCCCACCTGTTAAGCCGATCCAGTATAGCCATCAGCCAGCCATTGCCGACAGGACGGCGGGCTTCCGGCCCTGTCCGAACAGGCCTCTATGAAGGTCCGCCGGGCTCGGTTACACTAGCCCGCTGCTGCCGGTGTGGCGGAATGGTATACGCAGCTGACTCAAAATCAGCCGGGGGTGACCCCATGAAGGTTCGAGTCCTTTCACCGGCACCATCGAACAAAAGGCCAGGTCATCGACCTGGCCTTTTGCGTTTCTGGAGGCACATCCCCCGGCTTCAGGGCACTACCCGCAGCATCGGCGTACGGTGCGCCGTCGCACCGCCCTGCCCCGCATCAACCCGGAACCCGGCCACCGTCTGCAGCAGCTGCGCGGACTGTTCCTCCATGCTGCGTGCCGCCGCCGATGCCTCTTCCACCAGTGCCGCGTTCTGCTGCGTGCCCTGGTCGATCAGGTCCACGGCCTGGTTCATCTGCTGGATGTCATCGCTCTGCTGCTGGGCCGCCGTGCTGATCTGGGTCATCAGGTCGCTGACCCGGCGTACGTCGCGCACGATCTCATCCATGGTGCGCCCGGCGCTTTCCACCTGCGCGGTGCCAGCGCCGACGTTGGCCACAGATGCGTCGATGAGCTGCTTGATCTCCTTGGCCGCGCTGGCCGAACGCTGCGACAGCTCGCGGATCTCGGTGGCCACCACCGCGAAGCCACGACCATGCTGGCCCGCGCGCGCCGCTTCCACCGCCGCGTTCAACGCGAGGATGTTGGTCTGGAACGCAATGCCGTCGATCACCCCGATGATGTCGACGATGCGGCGCGAGGAGGCGTTGATCACCGCCATGGTCGAGACCACTTCATGTACCACGGTGCCACCGCGCGCGGCCACGTCTGCCGCGCCGCCGGCCAGTTCGCTGGCCTGGCGTGCGTTGGTGGCGGTGCGCTGCACGGTGTCGGCCAGGCCCTTCATCGACACTGCCGTTTCTTCCAGCGAGGCCGCCTGCTGCTCGGTGCGCTGGGACAGGTCGCTGTTGCCCTGCGCGATCTCGCTCGCGCCCACCGCAATGGTGTCGGCGGCGAACTTGATCTGGCCAAGAATGCCGGCCATTGCCTCCACCAGCGCGTTGACGCCCTCGCACAGCTCGGCGATCGGCCCGCGCTTGTCGGTCATGTCCACATGGTGGGTCAGGTCGCCCTGTTTTGCCGCCGCCACCACTTCGCGGGTCTGCGCGACGGCGCGCTGGGTGGCCTGGTTCTCGTGCACCTGGGCGGTGATGTCGGTCGCGTACTTCACCACCTTGAACGGGCGGCCGTTCATGTCGAGGATCGGGTTGTACGACGCCTGGATCCACACCTCGCGCCCGCCCTTGCCCAGCCGCCGGTACTGGCCGGCGTCGTACTCGCCACGGCCCAGTTTTTCCCAGAACTGCCGGTACTCGGCGCTCCCGCGGTGGTCGGGTTCGACGAACAGGGAATGGTGCTGGCCACGGACCTCGTCCAGCGTGTAACCGGTGGCGTCCAGAAAGTTGGCGTTGGCCGACAGAATGCGTCCGTCCAGGCTGAACTCGATGACCGCCTGCGACTTGTCGATCGCCGCCAGCTGGCCGGCCGAATCGGCGGCCTGCAGCTTCTGCGCAGTGATGTCGGTAGCGAACTTCACCACCTTGTACGGCCGCCCCTGGCGATCCAGCACCGGGTTGTACGAGGCCTGGATCCAGATCTCGCGCCCGCCCTTGCCGAAGCGCCGGTACTGGCCGGCGTCGAACTCGCCGCGCGCCAGCCGCGCCCAGAACTCGCGGTACTCGGCGCTGCGGGCATGCTCGGGATCGACGAACAGGGAATGATGCTGGCCCTGGATCTCGTCCAGGCGGTAGCCCACGGCCTGCAGGAAGTTCTCATTGGCCTGCAGGATGGTGCCGTCCAGGGCGAACTCGATGACCGCCTGCACGCGATGCAGCGCAGCCACCTCCGCGGCCAGCTCATCCTGGCGGCGATCCTGCGCGGACAGCTCGGTGGTGGTGCGGTGACCGCCCAGCGCGCCCAGCAACACGCGCCAGGGCGAAAAACGGGAGTGCGGGTCGGCCGGTGTCTGCTCACCCGCCGTGAAGCCTGGCATCAGCATCGTGGGTTCCTCGGAGTCCAATAGAATGCAATCCGGCGGGCGGGTGCCCGGCGGGGCCATCAATTGCCTGGACTTGCAGACGCGCGGGGGAAGCGTCCTTGTTCGTTGTGCGCGTAAAGCTCTGGACTGCGGACTGCGGAAGGCGGTACACACAGCACGGACCGCCCGTCGGGGGCAGCCTGGAGTCCAGCAGCGAGGGACAGGAGCGGGATCCAGTCAGGTTATCGGCCGGCGGGTCGCGGCCTTTAGGGTCACTGCAGCCCCCGCGTCTTCACAGCACCCGGCGATACAGCAGCTTGCCCTCGGCCTCGCCCTGGGGCTGGTAGCCGTTGCGCTCCAGCAGGGCCACCATCTGCGGGAAGGCCTGCGAGGTCTTCACCTCGATGCTGTCATAGCCCTGCGCGGCGGCCCAGCGCTGCTGGGTTTCCAGCAGGGCCTGGGCGATGCCCTGGCGGCGATGTGCCGGATGGATGCCACCGACCCAGCTGTAGAAGCGCCGGCGGTCCAGCGCGTAGCCCACCTTGAAGCCGACCAGTTCACCGCCCTGCTCGGCCACCAGCACCAGGTGGCGACGGCCGTCCAGGCGTTGCAAGTAGGTGGCGTGCGTGCGCCCCTGGCCCAGCTCACCCACGCCCTGCAGCACCTGCAGGGCTTCGTCCAGAGTGCCTACCCTTACCAGCATCATGTTCCTCCGCGGTCAGCGTTGCCGCCACATCATCCAGCGCAGCACGGCGATGGCCAGCACCGCCGGTAGATAGCCGAGACTGCCTACCCAAACCAGCAGTGCCGCAGTCACCCAGTTGCCGCCGCCGCCAAAGAGCCACGGCGTGGTCTGCAGGACATGCAGGGCCAGCGGCAGCAGCAACACCGGCGACAGCCGCAGCAGCTGCCATCGCCAGCCCAGCGGCCCGACAAAGCCGATGATCGCACCGAGCAGTGCGGCGATCGTCACGATGGGGAGTGCAGCGTCCATGTCGTCGTTCGTTCCAGGTTGCAACGTCCATTGTGGCCCATGCCTCGCCTGGCTGCGATGCAGGCGGCGGCCGGAAGGTTGTAGTGACCAACGGGGGATTACTTTGCGGCGCGCTGCGTGCAGGATCATCGTCATCACGGATGCATCCACTGCAGGGAGAAGCCCATGTTCAAACGTCGTGCCTGTGTTCTGTTGCTGAGCCTGTGCAGTGCCGCCGTTGGCGCCACCGATGCGCCGTACCGCCCCGCCTTCCATCCTGGCGAGCACAAGGGACCGCCTGCCGGCCGCTTGAATGACGTCCTGGTTCTGGGCAGCCCGCATCTTTCCACCCTGCCCGACGCGTTCCAGCCGGCGATGCTGGAACCGCTGCTGGAGCGCCTGCAGGCATGGCAGCCCACGGCCATCGCAGTAGAGAACGTCTCCGGCCTGCAGTGCGACTTCATGCGCCGCAGCCCGGCCCGCTATGCCGACAGCGTGAGTACCTACTGCGTCGACACCGCACCGGCCGAGGCGGCGACCGGACTGGATGTGCCCG
>DOKO01000293.1 GCA_003510825.1 Stenotrophomonas sp. | reverse complement strand
GCCATGAACTCGGCCGGGTAATGGCGCTTGAGCCAGGCGGTCTGGTAGCTGACCAGCGCGTAGGCGGCGGCGTGCGACTTGTTGAAGCCGTAGCCGGCGAACTTCTCCATCAGGTCGAAGATCGCATCGGCCTTGGCTTCGTCGACGCCGTCCTTGGCCGCACCCTCGCGGAAGATCTCGCGGTGCTTGGCCATTTCGGCCGGCACCTTCTTGCCCATCGCACGGCGCAGCAGGTCGGCGCCGCCCAGCGAGTAGCCGCCGACGATCTGCGCCATCTGCATCACCTGCTCCTGGTACACCATGATGCCGTAGGTGTCTTTCAGGATCGCTTCGGTGCGCGGATCGGGATAGATGATTTCTTCCTGGCCGTGCTTACGCGCGTTGAAGGAGGGAATCAGGTCCATCGGGCCGGGGCGGTACAGCGACACCAGCGCGATGAGGTCTTCGAAACGGTCGGGGCGCGCGTCCTTCAGCAGGCGGCGCATGCCCGAGGATTCGAACTGGAACACCGCACCGGTGTTGCCGTTGGCGAAGATGTCCTTGTAGGTGGGCGCATCGTCCAGCGGGATCGCGGCGATATCCACCGGCGGGATGCCGGCGCGCTCGTGGCGCTTGTTGATCGCCTTCACCGCCCAGTCGATGATCGTCAGCGTGCGCAGGCCGAGGAAGTCGAACTTCACCAGGCCGACTTCTTCCACGTCGTTCTTGTCGAACTGGGTGACCGGGTTCTTGCCCAGGCCGTTTTCATCGTGTTCGGCGTACAGCGGGCAGAACTCGCTCAGCGGCTCGGGCCCGATCACCACGCCACCGGCGTGCTTGCCGGCGTTGCGGGTCAGGTCTTCCAGCTGCAGCGCCAGGTCGATCAGGTCGCGGACATCGTCCTCGCTCTCGTAGCGCTGGATCAGTTCGGCCGAGGCCATTTCCGAGCCCGGGCCTTCCTTGCCCTTGCCCAGCGCATCCTTCAGGTGGATGCCAAGGATGTTCGGGATCAGCTTGGAAACGCCGTCCACCAGGCCGTACGGGAAGCCCAGCACGCGGCCGGAGTCGCGCACCACTGCCTTGGCCGCCATGGTGCCGTAGGTGATGATCTGGCTGACGCGCTCGCGGCCGTACTTGCGTGCGACGTAGTCGATCACCTCGTCGCGGCGATCCATGCAGAAGTCGATGTCGAAGTCGGGCATCGACACGCGTTCCGGGTTGAGGAAGCGCTCGAACAGCAGGTTGTACGGCAGCGGGTCCAGATCGGTGATCTTCAGCGCCCACGCCACCAGCGAACCGGCACCCGAACCACGGCCGGGGCCGATCGGGATGCCCTGGTTCTTGCCCCACTGGATGAAGTCGGCAACGATCAGGAAGTAGCCCGGGAAGCCCATCTTGATGATGGTGTTGAGCTCGAACTCCAGGCGTTCGAAATACTCTTCGCGGGTTTTGCCCGGCGCCAGCGGATTCTTCTGCAGGCGCTCTTCCAGGCCGTCGCGCGATATCTTCTGGATCCAGGTGTCCAGGGTCTCGTCGTCGGGCACCGGGTAGTTGGGCAGGAAGTAGGTGCCCAGCCGCATCTCGATGTTGCAGCGCTCGGCCAGCGCCAGCGTGTTGTCGATCGCATCGGGGATGTCGGCGAACAGCGCGCACATCTCCTCTGCCGACTTCAGGTACTGCTGGTCGCTGTAGTCGCGCGGGCGCTTGGGATCGTCCAGCACGCGGCCGGTGGAAATGCACACGCGTGCTTCGTGCGCGCTGAAATCGGTCGGCGCCAGGAAGCGCACGTCGTTGCTGGCCACCACCGGCAGGCCGCGCTGGCCGGCGGCCATCAGCGCGAAGCGGTTGAAGGTTTCCTCGCCATCGCGGCCGGTGCGGGTCAGTTCCAGGTGCAGGCCATCGCCAAACGCGCGCTGCCAGTCGGCCAGCTGCTGCTCGGCCAGGTCGTGCTTGCCGTCCAGCGCCAGGCGACCGGCCAGGCTGTCACGGCCGGCCAGGGCGAACAGGTTGGCATTGCCGGCCTTCAGCCAGTCCGGGTGGATGGCCACGCCGCCTTCCGGGCGGTGGCCTTCCATCCAGGCGCGGGTCAGCAGCCGCGACAGGCTCAGGTAGCCCTCGCGGTCGCGGCACAGCAGGGTCATCCGCCACGGGTCCTGGCCTTCCTCGGTGATCATCACGTCGGCGCCGGCAATGGGCTTGATGCCCACGCCTTCGGCGGCCTTGTAGAACTTGACCAGGGCGAACAGGTTGTTCAGGTCGGTGACCGCCAGCGCGGGCATGCCGAGTTCGAC
The DNA here is from genome assembly GCA_003510825.1 of Stenotrophomonas sp. Lineage (GTDB taxonomy): Bacteria > Pseudomonadota > Gammaproteobacteria > Xanthomonadales > Xanthomonadaceae > Stenotrophomonas. The sequence goes on along the minus strand of DOKO01000293.1, from coordinate 3,870 downwards.
CGAGCGCGACAGCAGGTTGGCCTGCTTGGCCTTTTTCGGGTCCGCCTGGTCCGGTTTGGCCGGCACGCGGATGGTCGAGTCCGCCAGCGAGAACTCGGTGTGGACGTGGAGATGTACGAAGCGGGAGTTGGACATGCCGGACCAGGTTGGAGCGCGCGGGCCCCGGGTGCTGACGGGGGAATCGTCGCCGGGGTCGGGAAGCGCTGGAGTGCCCGGTCAGGGTAGCGAGGGCAGGGGGTGGCGACAAGGCTTGACGGTACGGCGATTGCGCGATTGCCGCCGGTGCGTTCACGCGTTCATGGTAGCGCCGGGCCATGCCCGGCGGCCGTTGTTCAGGCAATTGCGATGGCGGCGGCCGCGGCCTGCGGCACTTCCAGGCATTCGCGTACCGGGGCGAAGCTGCGGCGATGCTCGTCGCAGGGGCCGTGCGCGCGCAGCGCGGCCAGGTGGGCCGGGGTGCCGTAGCCCTTGTGCTGGTCGAAGCCATACTGCGGGTGTCGCACGTGCAGGTCCTGCATGTAGCGGTCGCGCGAGACCTTGGCCAGGATCGACGCGGCCATGATCGCGCGGTCGATGCCATCACCGCCGACCAGCGCCTGCGCCGGCAGCACCAGGCCCTTGGGCACGACGTTGCCATCGATGCGGGCGAAGCCGGCCACGTGGGCCACGGCCGCCACCACATCGCGCATGCCCTGCAGGGTGGCCTGGTAGATGTTCAGGCGGTCGATGGCGTTCACGTCCACCAGCACCACTTTCCAGGCCAGCGCCCGTTCGATGATGCGGTCATGCAGCTGCTCACGGCGTGCTGCGGTCAGCTGCTTGGAATCGTCCAGGCCATTGATGCGCGGCCGCGCCGGGTCGAACACCACGGCGGCCACGGCCACCGGGCCGGCCAAGGGCCCGCGGCCGGCTTCGTCGACGCCGGCCACCAGACGCTCGGGCTCGACCACCGCCGCGCCATCGAACAGGGCCAGGCTGGCCGCAGCGGCAGCGCGACGGCTCATGCGGGTTCCTGGTTGCGCACCAGCAGCTCGCCCACTGCGTCGGCGGCACGCGCGGAGGCATTGCGGCGCAGGCGTTCGTGCAGGCGCTCGTAGGTGCCCTGCAGGTCGGCGGTGCGCTGCGGGTGGTCGAACCACTGCTGGATGGCCGCGGCCAGCTTGTCCGGCGTGCAGTCGTGCTGCATCAGTTCCGGGGCAAGATCCTGCGCGGCGAGGATGTTGGGCAGGGCGAAGCGGTCGACCTTGATCAGGCCCAGCGCCTTCACCAGGCGATAGGTCAGTTCATTGACCCGGTAGCCGACCACCATCGGCCGCTTCACCAGCATCGCCTCCAGGGTGGCCGTGCCGGAAGCCAGCACCACCACGTCGGCGGCGATCATCGCCGTGCGTGCCTGGCCATCGAGCACATGCGAGTACGCCACCGGCAGCGCCGAGCGTGACAGCTGTTCCTCGATCAGGCGGCGGCAGGCGGCATTGGCCGCCGGCACCACCACGTGCAGGCCGGGGATGCGTTCGGAGACCTGCCAGGCCGCTTCAAAGAACGGTTCGCCCAGGCGCGAGATCTCGCCCAGGCGGCTGCCCGGCAGCACCGCCAGCACCTTGGCCGAAGCGGGCAGGCCGAGCGCGGCGCGGGCTGCGTCGCGGTCACCGTGCAGCGGAATGTCATCGGCCATCGGGTGGCCGACAAAACGCGCATCGATGCCGTGCTTTGCGTAGATGGGCGGTTCCATCGGGAACAGGCACAGCACCAGGTCGGCACTGCTGCCGATCTTCTCCGCGCGCTTCTCGCGCCAGGCCCAGACCGAGGGGCTGACGTAGTGCACGGTGGGGATGCCGCGCTGCTTCAGCCAGCGCTCGATGCCCAGGTTGAAATCCGGGGCGTCGATGCCGATGAACACATCCGGCTGCCATTCCAGCGCACGCTCGCGGAACGCCGAGCGCAGCTTGAGCAGGCGCGGCAGGTGGCGCAGCACTTCGGTCAGGCCCATCACCGCCAGCTCGCTGGCGTCGTGCCAGGTCTGGCAGCCGGCGGTGCGCATGGCATCGCCGCCGATGCCGGCGAATTCGGCATGCGGGAAGCGGGCCTTCAGCTCACGCACCAGGCCCGCACCGAGCAGGTCGCCGGACGCTTCGCCGGCCACCAGCGCGATCCGCAACGGGCGCTCGCTGAGCACCCGCTGCGCCGGCACGCTGCCGGCCATCGAGGCCAGCGGGATGACGGCAGCGCCGGCCGGCGCCTGGCCGGTCGTGCTGCTCATCGCAGCAGGTGCCTCTCGGTATGCTCGATGAAGTCCAGCATGGAGCGGACGTCATCGCTGGCCTGTGCCTGCTCGGCCAGCTGCTGCTTGGCTTCGGCCAGCGGCAGGCCGGCCACGTACAGGGTGCGGTAGGCACGCTTGATGGCGGTGATGCGCTCGGCATCGAAGCCGCGGCGCTTGAGGCCTTCGCTGTTGATGCCACGCGGGCGGCCCAGCGAATCGGTGCCGACCATGGTGAACGGCGGCACATCGCCGTTGGTCAGCGCGCCCATGCCAAGGAAGGCGTGGGCACCGATGCGGCAGAACTGGTGGGCACCGGCGAAGCCGCTGATGATCACGTAGTCGCCGACGGTGACATGCCCGGCCAGGGTGGTGTTGTTGGAGAACACGCAGAAGTTGCCGACGTGGCAGTCGTGGGCCACGTGCGTGTACGCCAGCATCCAGTTGTCGTCGCCGATGGTGGTGATGCCACCGCCGCCGCCGGTGCCGCGGTTGAGGGTGACGAACTCGCGGAACACGTTGCGGTCACCGATCACCAGTTCGGTGCGTTCACCGGCGAACTTCTTGTCCTGCGGCTCGCCGCCGACCGCGACGTGGCCGATGAAACGGTTGTCGCGGCCGATCCGGGTCGGGCCGTGGATGCTGCAGTGCGGACCGACCTCGGTGCCGGCGCCGATCTCGACGTCGGGACCGATGATCGTGAACGCGCCCACGCGGACGTCGTCGGCCAGCCGTGCCGACGGATCGATCACCGCGGTGGGATGGATCAGGGGAGCGCTATCGGTCATCTCGTTCCTCCGTACAGGGTCAATCGCGGGTGCCGGCGCACAGCACCTCGGCGCAGGCGACGACTTCACCGTCGACCTTGGCCACGCAGTCATACACGGCCATGTTGCGGATCACGCGCTTGATCTCGACGTGCATTTCCAGCACGTCGCCCGGCACCACCTGCTTGGTGAAGCGGGCCTTGTCGACCTTGACCATGTAGAACAGCTTGGACTGCGAATCGCGGCCCAGGGTGAGCTGGGTCAGCACGCCGCCGGCCTGGGCCATGGCTTCGATGATCAGCACGCCCGGCATGATCGGCTGGTTGGGGAAGTGGCCCTGGAAGAACGGCTCGTTGATGCTGACGTTCTTGGTGGCGACGATCTTGCGGGCTTCGTAGTCGATCGACAGCACTTTGTCGACCAGCAGGAACGGGTAGCGGTGCGGCAGCAGCGTCTGGATCTGTGCCATGTCCGGCAGGGTCTGGGGCTGGCTCATTCTTTCTCCTTGCTCACAGACAGGATGCGACGGGCCAGTGCATCAAGCTGCTTGAAGCGCGCGGCGTTCTTGCGCCACGTGCGGTTGTCGGTCAGGGGCGTTCCGGACGAATATTCGCCCGGCTCGGTGATGGAGTTGCGGACCACCGATTTACCGGTGATCACGACCTTGTCGCAGATTTCCAGGTGGCCGACGACGCCAACGGCGCCGCCGAGCAGGCAGTAACGGCCGATCTTGGCGCTGCCGGCGATGCCGGTGCAGCCGGCGAATTCAAGACGCTCTTCTTCAAGTTCCGGTTTATACCCATAGTGCGCAAGCATGGTCTGATAACCAAAGGCATCCGTCAC
>DOKO01000294.1 GCA_003510825.1 Stenotrophomonas sp. | reverse complement strand
GGCTGATCGCCGATACGTCTGAAATGAAAAACCCCGGCTCCGGCCGGGGTTTTTCGTTGTGCGGGGATGCGTCACCGGACGACGCTTTAGGACTTGTTGCATTCACTGTGACGTGTGACCCGGCGCGCAGAGTGCATTCCATCGCGTCAGCTAACGTGGCGCCTCCCGAGACAACCGAGGCAGTCCCCATGATCGACATCACCCCCGAACAGGCCCGTGCCAACGCGGCCACCGCCACCCATCCGGTAGAGCAGTACTACGCCGACCTCAACAACTCCATCCGCGTTTGCTCACTGGAAGGAAAGCACAAGATCACGTTCGGCTTCAGTCGCGCGCTTGCCAGCGAAGCGCTCGTTGATGGCGTGGTGAACCAGCTTCTGCGCACCGGCTACAGCGTCGAGCGCCTCTCCAGCAACGACGAACAACACTTCATCCGCATCAGCTGGGAACACACCTCGGAACCGGTGAAGCTCAGCGGCGGCTGATGGTGAAGGCGGTGCCGTCCACGCCCAGGTCCCAGCCCTTGCCGGTGCCGGACAGGGCCAGCGAGACATCGCCCTTGGTCATCACCTGCGCGTTGCTGGATTTCACCGCGCCTGCGTGCGCGCCCACCGAGGCATAGGTGCCCAGCAGTTCGTTGATGCCCACCGCGCCGGTGAAGCTGCCGCGGCCGTTGGTGATCTTCGACTTGCCCACGGTCAGGCCACCGCCCTTGAGCTGGATGCGCACCGGCAGGGTCGCGCCGTTGCTGCACTGGAGGGTGCCGTTGCCCGAGGCGGTCTTGTAGATCAGCGACCAGCCGGACAGGTTGTAGCGCAGCTGGCAGTCGAGGTTGCCACCGGCATGCGCGGCCGGGGCCAGGGAGGCTGCGGCCAGCGCCAGCAGCAGGACAAAGGGCTTGTTCATCGGCAGGACTTCCACTTCAGGTCGGACTGGCCGCGAATCTAGCAGCGCGCGCGTGCACGGTGGATGCAGGCGCGCGAGCCGGTGTGGCAAGCATTCAGCCGCCACACCCGGGCCAGTCTCAGGCCCGTTCGTCCAGGTGGAACGCATCGGCATCGAGCATCGCCGGGAAGCGCGCGCGGTGCGCGGCCAGAGCCTCGGCCGAGATGGTGGTGGTGACCACCTGCTCGCGTTCGCGGATCTCCACCTGCGGCTGGCCGAGAAAATCGATCACCGCGCTGTCGCCAGCGTAGTGCAGCTGGTTGCCATCCACGCCGATGCGGTTGACCGCCGCAACGAAACACAGGTTCTCGATTGCCCGTGCGCGCAGCAGGGTCTTCCACGCGTAGGCACGCGCCGACGGCCAGTTGGCCACGAAGATCTGCAGGTCGAAATCCATCTGCCCTGCCCGCTCCACGTTGTAGCGGTTGCGGCAGAACACCGGGAAACGCAGGTCGTAGCAGACCTGCGGATTGATCCGCCAGCCCTTCCATTCCACGCTCAGGCGATCGCGGCCCGCGGCGTAACGCTCGTGCTCGCCGCCGTAACGGAACAGGTGGCGCTTGTCGTAGTACTGCAGCGCGCCATCCGGGGTGGCGAACAGCAGGCGGTTGTACACGCCTTCGCCATCACGCAGCTGCACGCTGCCGATCACCGCCGCGTCCAGCGCCTTGGCCTGTTCGCGTACCCAGGCCACGGTCGGGCCATCCATGCCTTCGGCCTGGGCGATGGCCTCGTTGGAGAAGCCACTGGTGAAGGTCTCCGGCAGGATCACCAGGTCGGTGCTGCCGGCCAGCGGCGCCAGCAGCGCGCCGTAGTACTCACGGTTGCCCGCCGGGTCATGCCAGCGGGTGTCGCCCTGGACGAGGGAAATGCGCAGGTCCTGCATGGTCGTCACGTCCTCAGAGCAGGCGCAGGCGTTCGATCGCCGCGTCCAGGGTCGCTTCGTTCTTGGCGAAGCACAGGCGCACCAGGCGCTGGCCGACCGGCGCGGTCTCGTAGAACGGCGACAGCGGGATGGCGGTGACGCCCTTCTCGATGGTCAGCCACTTCACGAATTCGTGGTCGGGCAGATCGCTGATGGCCGAGTAGTCGACCAGCTGGAAGTAACCGCCCGGCACCGGCAGCGGCTTCAGGCGGGTACCGGCCAGCTGTTCGCGGAAGCGGTCGCGCTTGGCCTGGTAGAACGCGCCCAGCTCCAGGTGATGCTCGGGCTCGTCGCGGATCATCGCGGCGAAACCATACTGCGCCGGGCCGAAGCTGGTGAAGGTGTTGTACTGGTGCACCTTGCGGAATTCAGCGGTCAGCAGGGGCGGCGCCACCGCGTAGCCGATCTTCCAGCCGGTGCAGTGGTAGGTCTTGCCGAAGCTGGAGATGACGAAGGTGCGCTCGCGCAGTTCCGGGTAGCGCAGCGCCGATTCGTGGCGGCGGCCGTCGTAGATGATGTGTTCATACACCTCATCGGAAATCAGGTAGATCTGCGTGCCACGCAGCAGGTCGGCCAGCGCCTGCATGTCGGCCTCGTCCAGCATCGCACCGGAGGGGTTGTGCGGGGTGTTGACCATCAGCATGCGGGTGCGCGGGGTGATCGCCGCACGCACGCGGTCCCAGTCGACGGCGAAGGTCTGCGGGTCCAGCGGCACGTGCACGGCGACGGCGCCGGCCAGCTCGATGGCCGGTTCATAGCAGTCGTAGGCCGGGTCCAGCACGATCACTTCCTCGCCGGCACGCACCACGGCGTGGATGGCGTTGAAGATCGCCTCGGTGGCACCGCTGGTGACGGTGATCTCGGTGTCCGGGTCGATCGTCGCGCCGTACAGGTCCAGCGACTTCTGCGCGATGGCCTGGCGCAGCGGGGCCACGCCGGTCATCGGCGGGTACTGGTTGAGGCCGGCGGCCATGGCCTTGGTGGTTTCGTCGATCAGGCGCTGCGGCGCGGAGAAATCCGGGAAACCCTGGCCCAGGTTGACCGCGCCGTGTTCGGCGGCGAGCTGGGACATCACGGTGAAGATCGTGGTACCGACCTTGGGCAGCTTGGTGGTGGGTTGCATCGGCCTGGGGGAATGGGGAGACAAGGACTGAAAGTGTACGAAATCCACGCCCTGCCCGTGGACTCAACCGGTAGCGCCGGGTCATACCC
>DOKO01000432.1 GCA_003510825.1 Stenotrophomonas sp. | reverse complement strand
CACCCGCACCTGCCGCGCCGCGGGTTACAGCCCGGAAGAGCCCGCCAACCTGCTGAGCCTGATGCTGGAACGTGCGGGCGGCCCCGACGCGCCGGTGATCGCGCGCCTGCGCAACGGCGAAGGCGATGACCCGTCGCCGACCGGTGCGCTGCGCCTGCGCCTGAATGGCAAGGATCTGGGCCCGGTGCAGGACACCGGAGAAGCGGAAAAGGTGCTGTTGAAGCAGGCGCAGACCGATGCTCTGCTCGCCGCCCTGCCCCGCAAGGCGCGCATCGAGATCGTCGATGGCAAGGGCAAGGCGTGGCCGATCTCGGACAGCGGCGCTACGGCCGTGCTGCTGAAGATGGATGAGGCGCAGGGCCGGCTGGGTACGCCCGGCGCGCTGGTGCGGCGCGGCGACAAGGCCGAAGCAAGCGTGCCGGCGGCGCTGCCGGTACCGGTGATCGTGCGCGGCAAACTGGTGGCGCCGCGCGCTACGGATGCGGCGTTGGCCAAGGTGCCGTCGCTGCGCAAGGCGATGATCGCCAGCCTGCCGAACGCCGACGAGTGCACACGCCTGAGCGAGGGCGAGCAGGATGAGATCGAAATCCAGCGACTGGACACCGGGCACGTGCTTGCCAGCACCAGCTGCTTCATGGGGGCCTACAACTTCAGCAGCGGCTACTGGGTGGTGCAGGACAAAGCGCCGTACCAGGCGAAGTTCGTGACCTCCGACGCGGAGGACTTTGATCGCGATGACGTCACGCTGCGCGGGCGCTTCCGTGGGCGCGGGATTGGCGACTGCTTCTCGGGCCACGACTGGACCTGGGATGGCGCGCGTTTCGTGAAGAGCAGCGAGTTCACCACCGGCCAGTGCCGCGGCGTGGCGGGTGGGCATTGGCAGCTGCCGACGGTGGTCAGCACGGTGAAGTGATTGTGTGCAGGGCTGCGCCCTGCACCTGCCGAAGCAACAGCAACCGCGGGCTATCCGTGGGTTGGTGGGTGCCGACCGTTGGTCGGCACGGCTTCTGGTAGGTGTCGACCTTGGTCGACACATCTGGGGTCAGAGCCCGTTGCGCAGCAACGGGATCCGACCCCGCTCCTCCGACCCCGCTCAGTCGTGCAGCTGGCGGGGCTTTTTCCAGAACTGCCAGCGCTGGCGCTTGTCCAGCTGGAACTGCAGGCCGTCTTCGAAATCCAGCACCAGGCGCTGCAGCTCACCGCGCTGCAAGGCCACCAGCAGCGGGCGGATGGCATCGTTGCCCAGCTGCTGCAGCGAACGCAGCTGGCGCAGGTCGACCAGGGCATCGACGGACTGCTCGCCATCCACCGATACGCCGGCGGCCTGGGCCAGTCCCTGCAGCAGGGCATCGCGGCTGCGCACCTGCACGTGCTGCGTGGTCACAGACACCGGCATCACGCCGCCGCCCCAGAACCACAGGGAATTGATCGGCTGCTGGCCCTGCGCGGCACGCTGCTGGTTCCACGAATGGTTGTGCAGCAGCACCTGCGCTTCGGTCATCAAGGCTCGCCAGGGACGCCCGGCCTCGCCTTCGGGCAGGTGCGAGAACAGGTCGTCGCCCAGCACGTCGTCAGGACTGTCGAAGGTCGGCAGGTCGATGTCGATCGGCAGGCGCAGGTACCAGCGCGCCGGGTCCGGCGCATCCAGCACGAAGCCGGCATCGGCGAACAACGGCTGCAGCACCGGCAGCAGCGCAAGGCTGTCGGCCAGGGTCGGCCGCAGCGTCTCGCCGTGGCCCATCATCCGCGCACCGTGCATGTCCGGCACCATGCAGGCCGGATCGGCGCGCAGCCAGCATGCTCCGGCGGCATCGCCGACATCGCGCTGGCGGGTCAGTGCGGCGACCGGCCAGTGCGGCGCGGCCACGGTGAAGTGGCGCTGCAGCTGGGCGCGTTCACCCGCATCCCGCTGCACGGCGGTGGCGCGGCCCAGGGCGCGCGCCACCTCGTCTGGCAGTGCAGCCACTGCAAAGCGGCTGCGTGCCGGCAACAACAGGGTCGCCGTTGCCACCCGGTCAGGCCACGTAGCTGACGCTGACGATCTCGTACTCGCGCTGGCCGGCCGGGGCGTCGATCACGATCGAATCGCCTTCCAGCTTGCCGATCATCGCGCGCGCCACCGGCGAGGAAATGGCGATCAGGCCCAGCTTGATGTCCGCTTCCAGGTCACCGACGATCTGGTACTTCTTCTCTTCGTCGGTTTCCACGTCGGCCAGGGTCACGCTGGCGCCGAACACCACCTTGGAGCCGGCATTGAGCTTGCTCACGTCGATGATCTCAGCGTGCGAGAGCTCGCCTTCCAGCTGCTTGATGCGGCCTTCGATGAAGCCCTGCTCTTCGCGCGCGGCGTGGTACTCGGCGTTTTCCTTCAGGTCGCCGTGCTCACGCGCTTCAGCGATCGCGGCGATCACCTTCGGGCGCTTGACCGACTTCAGGTGATCCAGTTCATCGCGCAGCTTCTGCGCGCCCTTCATCGTGATGGGGGCTCTCATGCATTCAACTCCTTGTGCAGCTCCTGCAGCGACCAGACGGGGCCTGTGCCGCGGAATTCCAGTGAATCCACCAGCGCCTTGGCGCCGGCAATGGTGGTCGAGTAGGTGACGCGGTGCTGCAGCGCCTCGCGACGGATCGAGAACGAATCGTTGATCGCGGCACGGCCTTCGGTCGTGTTGACGATGTAGACGATCTCGCCGTTCTTGATCGAGTCGACGATGTGCGGACGACCTTCAACCACCTTGTTGATGATCTCGCAGTCCATGCCGTGCTGCTGCAGCCACGCAGCGGTGCCACGGGTAGCAACCAGGCTGTAGCCACGCGCCAGCAGGGCCTTGGCCACCGGCAGCACGCGCTTCTTGTCCGGGTCACGCACCGAGACGAAGGCCTTGCCGACCGGCGGGGCCTTGATGCCGCCCGCTTCCTGCGCACGCGCGAAGGCGGCGTTGAAGGTGCGGCCGACGCCCATCACTTCACCGGTGGAACGCATTTCCGGCCCAAGGATCGGGTCGACGCCCTGGAACTTGGCGAACGGGAAGATCGCTTCCTTCACCGAGTAGTAGTCCGGCACGATCTCTTCGGTCGCGCCCTGCTCGGCCAGGGTCTTGCCTGCCATGCAGCGCGCGGCGATCTTGGCCAGCGCCATGCCGGTGGCCTTGGAGACGAACGGCACGGTACGCGAGGCACGCGGGTTCACTTCCAGCAGGTAGATGGTGTCATCGCCATCGTCGTTGGTCTGGATCGCGAACTGGGTGTTCATCAGGCCGACCACGTTCAGGGCCTTGGCCAGCTCCACCACCTGGCGGCGCAGCTCGGCCTGGGTCTTGGCCGACAGCGAGTACGGCGGCAGCGAGCACGACGAGTCACCCGAATGCACGCCGGCTTCTTCGATGTGCTCCATCACGCCGCCGATCAGGACGTTGCCATCCTTGTCGGCGATGATGTCCACGTCCACTTCCACGGCGTTGTCCAGGAAGCGGTCCAGCAGCACCGGCGAATCGTTGGACACCTTCACCGCGTCGCGCACGTAGCGGGCCAGGTCGGATTCGCCGTAGACGATTTCCATCGCACGGCCGCCCAGCACGTAGCTCGGGCGCACCACCAGCGGGTAGCCGATCTCACGGGCCAGCAGCAGGGCTTCCTGGTCGTTGCGGGCAATGCGGTTCGGCGGCTGCTTCAGCTTCAGCGAATCAACCAGCTGCTGGAAGCGCTCGCGGTCTTCGGCCAGATCGATCGAATCCGGGCTGGTGCCGATCACCGGCACGCCGTTGGCTTCCAGCGCGCGCGCCAGCTTCAGCGGGGTCTGGCCGCCGTACTGCACGATCACGCCCTTCGGCTGTTCCAGTTCGACGATTTCCAGCACGTCTTCCAGGGTCAGCGGTTCGAAGTACAGGCGGTCGGAGGTGTCGTAGTCGGTCGACACGGTTTCCGGGTTGCAGTTGACCATGATGGTTTCAAAGCCATCCTCGCGCAGCGCCAGTGCCGCGTGCACGCAGCAGTAGTCGAACTCGATGCCCTGGCCGATGCGGTTCGGGCCACCGCCAAGGATCATGATCTTGTCGCGGTTGGTCGGCGCGGCCTCGCACTCGTCCTCGTAGGTCGAGTACAGGTAGGCGGTACCGGTGGAGAACTCACCGGCACAGGAATCGACGCGCTTGTAGACCGGGCGCACCTTGTGGGCACGACGCAGCGCACGGATGGCCGCTTCGTTGGTGCCGGTCAGCTGGGCCAGGCGGGCGTCGGAGAAACCGGCGCGCTTCAGCTTGCGCAGGCGCGCGGCATCCAGTGCGTCGATGCCACCGGCAGCGACCTCAGCTTCGGCCGCGATGATTTCCTCGATCTGGTCCAGGAACCAATGGTCGATGAAGGACAGCGCGTAGATTTCTTCCACGCTCATGCCGGCGCGGAACGCATCGGCCACGTAGAACAGACGCTCCGGGCCCGGGGCCTTCAGCTCGCGACGCAGGGTCTGCAGGTCGTCTTCATTGGTCAGGTCCAGGCCGGTCGGGTCGAAGCCGACCTTGCCGGTTTCCAGGCCACGCAGGGCCTTCTGCATCGACTCCTGGAAGGTGCGGCCCATCGCCATCACCTCGCCCACCGACTTCATCTGGGTGGTCAGGCGGGCATCGGCGGCCGGGAACTTCTCGAAGGCGAAGCGCGGAATCTTGGTGACGACGTAGTCGATCGACGGTTCGAACGAGGCCGGGGTCAGGCCGCCGGTGATTTCGTTCTTCAGTTCGTCCAGTGTGTAACCCACGGCCAGCTTGGCGGCGACCTTGGCGATCGGGAAGCCGGTGGCCTTGGAGGCCAGCGCCGAGGAGCGCGACACGCGCGGGTTCATTTCGATGACGACCACGCGGCCGGTGTTCGGGTTGATGCCGAACTGCACGTTCGAACCACCGGTGTCGACGCCGATCTTGCGCAGCACGGCGATGGAGGCATCGCGCAGGCGCTGGTATTCCTTGTCGGTCAGGGTCTGCGCCGGGGCCACTGTGATCGAGTCACCGGTGTGCACGCCCATCGGGTCCAGGTTCTCGATCGAGCAGACGATGATGCAGTTGTCCGCGGTATCGCGGACCACTTCCATCTCGAACTCCTTCCAGCCCAGCACCGACTCTTCCACCAGCACTTCGGTGGTCGGCGACAGTTCCAGGCCGCGGCTGACGATGTCGACCAGTTCTTCGCGGTTGTAGGCGATGCCGCCACCGCTGCCGCCCAGGGTGAAGCTCGGGCGGATGATGGTCGGGTAGCCGACGCGGGTCTGGATCTCCAGCGCCTCGTCCAGGGTGTGGGCGACGGCGGCGGTCGGGCATTCCAGGCCGATCTCACCCATGGCGACGCGGAACAGCTCGCGGTCTTCAGCCATGCGGATCGCTTCGCGCTTGGCGCCGATCAGTTCGACGTTGTACTTCTCCAGCACGCCGTTGTCGGCCAGGTCCAGCGCGCAGTTCAGCGCGGTCTGGCCACCCATGGTCGGCAGCAGTGCATCGGGCTTTTCCTTGGCGATGATCTTCTCGACCGTCTGCCAGTTGATCGGCTCGATGTAGACGGCGTCGGCCATCTCCGGGTCGGTCATGATGGTGGCCGGGTTGCTGTTGACCAGCACCACGCGGTAGCCCTCGTCACGCAGGGCCTTGCAGGCCTGGGCGCCGGAGTAGTCGAACTCGCAGGCCTGGCCGATGACGATCGGGCCAGCACCGATGATGAGGATGGTCTTGAGGTCAGTGCGCTTGGGCATTTTCTTCTCTAAGTCAGTACAGCGTGACAAGGGGGGTGATCGCACGCTGTCGATCAGGAATCTTGATCCGCAGCGCCGCGCCAGGGGCAGCAGCGATGCGGGGGCTTACGGTCCATCGCGACGCCACCGGCAAGCCGGCGGCGAACTGATCACGCCTTGCTCTGTTCCATCAGGGCCACGAAGCGGTCGAACAGCGGACCCACGTCGGTCGGGCCAGGCGACGCTTCCGGGTGACCCTGGAACGAGAACGCCGGCACGTCGGTGCGGGCGATGCCCTGGTTGGTGCCGTCGAACAGCGAACGGTGGGTCACGCGCAGGGTCGCCGGCAGGGTCGATTCGTCGACCGCGAAGCCGTGGTTCTGCGAGGTGATCATCACCCGGCCGTCGTCCAGGTCCTGCACCGGGTGGTTGGCACCGTGGTGGCCGTGGCCCATCTTCATGGTCTTGGCGCCCGAGGCCAGGCCCAGCAGCTGGTGGCCCAGGCAGATGCCGAAGGTCGGGATCTTCACGTCGATGAAGGTCTTGATCGCTTCGATGGCGTAGTCGCACGGTTCCGGGTCACCCGGGCCGTTGGACAGGAACACGCCGTCCGGCTTCAGCGCCAGCACCTCGGCAGCCGGGGTCTGCGCCGGCACCACGGTCACTTCGCAGCCGCGCTCGGCGAGCATGCGCAGGATGTTGGTCTTCACGCCGAAGTCGTAGGCCACGACCTTGAACTTGGCCGGCACGCTGACGAACGCGTTGGCGTCCAGGTCCAGCTGGCCTTCGGTCCAGGTGTAGGTCTTCTCGGTAGTGACGACCTTGGCCAGATCCATGCCCTTCAGCCCCGGGAACTTGCGGGCGGCTTCCAATGCCTTTTCCACGTCGATGTCGCCGGCCATCAGCGCACCGTTCTGCGCGCCCTTCTCGCGCAGGATGCGGGTCAGCTTGCGGGTGTCGATGCCAGCGATGGCGACCACGCCACGCTGGATCAGCCAGTCCTGCAGCGATACCTGGCTGCGCCAGTTGCTGGGACGGCGCGGCACGTCGCGCACGATCAGACCGGCCGACCACACCTTGGACGCTTCATTGTCCTGGTCGGTCATGCCGGTGTTGCCGATATGCGGATAGGTCAGCGTGACCATCTGCCGGGCGTAGGACGGGTCGGTCAACACTTCCTGGTAACCGGTCATGGCGGTGTTGAACACCACCTCACCGACGGACAGGCCGGGCGCGCCTACGGATTCGCCCTCGAATACGGTGCCGTCTTCGAGGACGAGGATTGCGGCTTGGGTCACGGAAATCTCACTTTGGCTACCGAGGGGGCTGCCGAAGTCACGCCTGCGCTTCACGGAAATCCGGTTGCAAAAAAGCGCGGACGTACGGTCTGGGACCGGTCCGGCTTTCGTGATTCGGCGAGTGCGAATTGTAGCGCTGCCGGGGCGCTCGCGCCAGCGGTTATATCGCTTTATGAACAGGCGATTGCGTATTCATTTCAATCCGGCAGCGTATGCGGGCCATTGGCAGGGGTCGGATCCTTTCCCGAACGGGAAAGGCTCTGCCCCCTGGTGCCCCAGATGGGGTCAGAGCCCTTTCCGTTGGAAAGGGATCCGACCCCGGGAATCAGCGCGCCGGACCGTCCAGCAGGTCCCGCACCCGGTAGCTGCCCGGCGCCCGCCCCTGCAGCTGGCGGGCGGCAAACAGCGCGCCGCGGGCGAAGATGTCGCGGTTGGTCGCGCGGTGCACCAGCTCGATGCGCTCGCCGAGTCCGGTGAACTGCACCAGGTGTTCGCCGACGATGTCGCCGGCCCGCAGGCTGGCGTAGTGCGGTTCCGCCCCACCCCGCTCCGCGGCCGCACCCAGGGTCAGCGCGGTGCCCGACGGCGCATCCTTCTTCTGCGTGTGGTGTGACTCGACCACATCGCAGTCCCAGCCGGCCAGCGCCTGTGCGGCACGCTCGACCAGTTCATCCAGCACGGCCACACCCAGGCTGAAGTTCGACGCCCAGACCAGCGGAATCGCGCCCGCGGCCACCTCCAGCGCCTGCCGCTGCACGCTGGAAATGCCGGTGGTGCCGGACACCAGGCCCGCACCGCGCTCCACGCACAGCGCCAGCATCGGGTCGAAGCCTTCAGGCAGGCTGAAGTCGATGGCCACGTCGAACGCCGGCGCGCCTGCCAGCTCGCTGGCGGCGAAGTACGGCACACCGTCGATCACGCGCTGGGCCGGTGCGCGGCCGGTCACGGCGGCCACGACCTGCAGGGTTTCGGGGTGTTCGGCAGCCAGGCGCAGCAGGGCCTGGCCCATGCGCCCGGAAGCGCCATGGATGAGCAATCGCAGGGGAGTCTGGTTCATGCACGCAGGCTAGCGGCAGCGCGGTCGATCCGGCAAGCGCCATCACTGCTAAGCTGCATGCCCTTTCAGGCAATGGAACGCATTCCCATCATGCAGATCAGCGAACAACTGGTCCTGGTCACCGGCGCAGGACGCGGCCTGGGCACGCATATCGCCCGCGCATTCGCCGCACAGGGCGCACGCGTGGTCGCCAACTACCAGCGCAGCGAGGCGCCGGCCCGGGCGTTGGCCAGGGAACTGGGCGGACAGGCCCTGGCCGTGCAGGCCGATGTCACCGACCGCGACCAGGTCGCCGCGATGCTGCAGCAGGCGCAGGCGCATTTCGGCCAGGGCGTGACCACGGTGGTGAACAATGCCCTGGCAGCGTTCTCGTTCAATGGTGATGCGCGCGACCAGGCTGGAGACATCGGCTGGCCCGCGTTCCAGGCACAGTTCGAAGGCAGCGTGCGCGGCGCGCTGAACACCGTGCAGGCCACCCTGCCGGGCATGCAGGCGCAGCGCTTCGGCCGGATCATCAACATCGGCACCAACCTGTTCCAGAACCCGGTGGTGCCCTACCACGACTACACCGCCGCCAAGGCCGCCCTGCTCTCACTGACCCGCACCCTGGCCGGCGACCTCGGCCCGCACGGCATCACGGTGAACATGCTGTCCGGCGGCCTGCTGCGCAGCACCGATGCCAGCGCGGCCACGCCCGAGGCGGTGTTCGACTACATCGCCGCCAATACACCGCTGCGCAGCGTCACCACCCCGGCCGAGTTCGCCGATGCCGTGCTGTTCTTCGCCAGCCCGTGGGCGCGCGCGGTAACCGGCCAGAACCTGGTCGTCGACGGCGGTTTGGTCAGGGACTAGTAGATCCACGCCACGCGTGGATGGGGTCAAGGCGATTCAGTCGAGCAAGCTCGACTCTACTTCTTCGTCGGCCCGCAGCTGTCGCAGCCGCCGCAGGCGCCACCACCGCCGCTGGCCGGGGGCGCGATTCTCCGCCCCAGGCCCTGCATCCATGCGGCACGGCCCGGCTTCAGCAGGGCCAGTGCCAGCGTGCTGCGCAGCCTGCGCGTGGTACCCGGAAACTGCTTCTTCATCACCACCCACACGCTGGCCAGCACGGCCACCGCGACGATGAGGTACTGGATCAGCAGGCCGGTGTCCATCAGCCGCCTCCCAGCGCCACGGTCACCTGGTAGGTGATCAGTGCCGCCACGTAGGCTGCCGCGAACAGGTACAGCGCCGAGAAGCCCATCGTCTTCCACGAATTGGTTTCGCGCTTGATGGTGGCCAGCGTCGAAATGCACATCGGTGCGTAGATGAACCACACCATCAGCGCCAGGCCAGTGGCCAGCGACCAGCCGTCGGCCACCACGGGCGACAGCGCCGAGATGGCCGCATCGTCATCGGCCGCCGACAGCGCGTAGACCGTGGCCAGCGAAGACACCGCCACTTCGCGCGCGGCCAGGCCCGGAATGAGCGCGATGCAGATCTGCCAGTTGAAGCCCAGCGGCGCGAAGATCGCGGTCATCGCATGGCCGATCTGGCCGGCGTAGCTGTAATCGATGGCCGGCATGGTGGCGTCGGCCGGGGCGCCCGGGAAGGTCAGCAGCACCCACAGCAGGATGGTCAGGGCCAGGATGATGCCGCCCACCCGGCGCAGGAAGATCATGCCGCGCTCATACAGGCCCACGGCCAGGTCGCGCACGTGCGGCAGGCGGTAGGACGGCAGCTCCAGCATCAGCGGGTGCTCGCTCTTGTCGCGGCGCCACTTCTTCATCACCCACGACATCACCAGCGCGCTGAGGATGCCGGCCACGTACAGGCCGAACAGCACCAGGCCCTGCTGGTTGAAGATGCCGACCTTGCCGGCCGGGATGAACGCACCGATCAGCAGCGCGTACACCGGCAGTCGTGCCGAGCAGGTCATCAGCGGCGCGACCAGGATGGTCGCCAGGCGATCACGCGGGTCCTGGATGCTGCGGGTGGCCATGATGCCCGGCACCGCACAGGCGAAGCTGGACAGCAGCGGGATGAAGGAACGGCCCGACAGGCCGGCGCCCGCCATCATGCGATCGAGCAGGAAGGCCGCGCGCGGCAGGTAGCCGGATTCCTCCAGCGCCAGGATGAAGGCGAACAGGATCAGGATCTGCGGCAGGAACACCACCACCCCGCCGAGGCCGGCGATGATGCCGTCGGTCAGCAGGCTGGTCAGCGGGCCTTCGGGCAGCACGCCGCCGACGAATTCGCCCAGCCAGCCGAAGCCGGCTTCGATGCCATCCATCAACGGCGTGGCCCAGGCGAACACCGCCTGGAAGATCAGGAACATGACCACCACCAGGGTGACCAGGCCGAACACCGGGTGCAGCAGCCAGCGGTCCAGGGTGTCGTCGATCTTCGCGGTGCGCGCCGGCATGCTGACGGCCGCCGCAAGGATGCTGCGCACCTTGGCGTGGTAATCGATGCCGCCCTCGACGCCGGCCAGCGGCGCATCCAGGTGCGGCACCATCGCATCGAGGCGGTCGACCAGGGCCTTGGCGCCCTGCTTGCGCACGGCCACGGTTTCCACCACCGGCACGCCGATCTCGCGCTCCAGCGCGGCCACGTCGATGCGGATGCCACGGCGCTGGGCCGCGTCCACCATGTTCAGCGCGATGACCATCGGCTTGCCCAGCTCACGCAGTTCCAGCGCGAAACGCAGGTGCAGGCGCAGGTTGGTGGCGTCGATCACGCACAGCAGGACGTCCGGCGCGGCCTCGCCCGGGTAGAAGCCCCGGCACAGGTCGCGGGTGATCGCCTCATCCAGGCTGGCCGGCTGCAGGCTGTAGGCGCCCGGCAGGTCGAGCACGGCGAACTCGCGGCCGGACGGCGCACGCAGGCGGCCTTCCTTGCGCTCGACGGTCACGCCGGTGTAGTTGGCGACCTTCTGCCGGCTGCCGGTCAGCTGGTTGAACAGCGCGGTCTTGCCGCTGTTGGGATTGCCGACCAGCGCGATGCGCAGGGGAGCGGCGTTGACGGCTGCATTCATGCACGGGACTCCACACGGGCGGTGTCGATGACGATCCGCTTGGCTTCACTGATACGCAGTGCGAAACGGGTGAACCCGACCTGCACCAGCAGCGGCTCGCCACCGACCGGCCCCTTGGCCACCAGGCGCACCTCCTCGCCCTTGACGAAACCCAGCTCTCGCAGGCGCCGGGCGATGGCATCGTTGGCGTGCAGATCCTGCACGGAATCGACCACGGCCGGGGTATGCAGGGGCAGTTCGGACAGCGTCATCTAGCGCGATCTCAGCTGGATGTAAATGGTTCTCGATTCTAACATTCCCGCGTCGCGTCATGGCCCATGACCAATGGCCCGCTATGATCCATACAGGTATGGAGTAACCCCGGAATCCCATGAACGATGCTTTGCTGATCGAGCGCGATGGCGCCGTCCTGACCCTCTGGCTGAACCGGCCGGAGCTGCACAATGCCTTCGACGCGAGCCTGATCGCCCGCCTGACCGCCGCCCTGGAGGCCGCCGGCCGCGACCCGGCTGTACGCGTGGTGGTGCTGGCCGGCCACGGCGCGTCCTTCTCCGCCGGTGCAGACCTGCAGTGGATGCGCGGCATGGCCGCCGCCAGCGAGGCCGAGAACCGCGAGGATTCACTGGCCCTGGCGCGCCTGATGCGCACCCTGGACGAGCTGCCCAAGCCGACCCTGGCCCGGGTCCATGGCGCAGCCTTCGGTGGCGGCGTCGGCCTGGTCGCCTGCTGCGACATCGCCATCGCCACCAGCGCGGCCCGTTTCGGCCTGACCGAGAGCCGCCTGGGCCTGCTGCCGGCGGTGATCTCGCCCTATGTGATCGAGGCCATCGGCCCGCGCCAGGCCCGGCGCTGGTTCGCCACCGGTGAGCACTTCGATGCGGAAACCGCCCTGCGCATCGGCCTGGT
>DOKO01000430.1:10119-10537 GCA_003510825.1 Stenotrophomonas sp. | reverse complement strand
TCGCTGCCGGCGGCGCGCGCGGCGGGCGCGTTGCGGTTGCTGGCGCCCTGCAGGTCCGGCGCGAACTGCGGTGCCGGCGGCCGCTGCAGGAAATGGTTGGCGACCAGCCCAAGCAGCAGCAGGGCGATGGCGGTGATCAACAGCCGGGGATTGCGCATGGGCCGTGGCGGGCGAGGGAAGTGCGTGCACTGTAGCGCCTGCGCGCTGCATCGTGCATGAGGAGCGATGCCCGCGTCACTGCTGCGTAACAATTGCCAATGCAATCACCCGCAGGACGCAATTTCCTTTACATCCCCCTTGGTAATCTGGCGGTCTGTCCCCATCATTCAACGCGCACCGCCCGACGACGCCGTCGGGTGCCCTCGCTATCAGGAGATGCATCATGGCCTACACCCTGCCCAAGCTGTCCTACGCCTAC
>DOKO01000430.1:0-9867 GCA_003510825.1 Stenotrophomonas sp. | reverse complement strand
CCCAAGCTGTCCTACGCCTACGACGCTCTGGAACCGAACATCGATGCGGCAACGATGGAAATCCATCACACCAAGCATCACCAGACCTACATCAACAACGTCAACGCGGCGCTGGAAGGCACCGAGTACGCTGACCTGCCGGTCGAAGAGCTGGTGAAGAAGCTGAAGTCGCTGCCGGAGAACCTGCAGGGTCCGGTGCGCAACAACGGTGGTGGCCACGCCAACCACTCGCTGTTCTGGACCGTGATGGCCCCCAACGCCGGCGGCAACCCGGTCGGTGACGTGGCCAAGGCCATCGACAAGGACCTGGGCGGTTTCGACAAGTTCAAGGACGCCTTCACCAAGGCTGCGCTGACCCGCTTCGGCAGCGGCTGGGCCTGGCTGAGCGTGACCCCGGACAAGAAGGTCGTGGTCGAAAGCACCGGCAACCAGGACAGCCCGCTGATGGAAGGCAACACGCCGATCCTGGGCCTGGACGTGTGGGAACACGCCTACTACCTGAAGTACCAGAACCGTCGCCCGGAATACATCGGCGCGTTCTTCAACGTCATCGACTGGAACGAAGTCGAGCGTCGTTACCAGGAAGCGATCGCCTGATTGCAGTGACTGGATGAAACGAAGAGGCCGGGGAAACCCCGGCCTTTTTGTTTTTGTGTGACCGCATCCGCCGGGCATGGCCCGGCGCTACCGGAGACGGGGGGCGCGGGGCCGGGAACGGGATGACGCGGCGCCGGCAACGGCGGTAGCGCCAGGCCATGCCCGGCGAGCGCAGCGGTACGTCTATTCGGTGGTAGCCGGCACACCCTGCAGCCGCAGCGTGGCCATCACGCCCAGGCGCAGGCCGGGCAGGTCGCCATCGGCGGGCAGCAGGATCGCCTGCTGGCGGATGCCACCGAAATACTTGACCTGGAACAGCACGTCCAGGCCATGGCCGCTGGCGCCGCCACCGCTGGCGGCCGGGGCGTCCGGTCTTCCGCCAGGGTTGCGCCGCGCCGGCTGGAAGCCGGGCGTGCTGCGTACCAGCTCGGGGGTCGCTGCGGCGAAGTCGCCGGCGATCAGGCTGGGCATGCCATCGGACGTGGCGCCGATCCAGGTCATCAGGTCGCTGGTCTGGTGCTGGCGTGCGGTGGCTTCGTCCGGGTCGGGGCGCAGGCGGGCCACATAGACGTTGAGCAGTGCCTCGCCCATCCGCAGGCGCATCATGCCGGCGGCGCTGAAGGTGCCGGGCGGATGCAGCAGGGTCACCCCGTCCTCGCTCACCGGCAACCGGGTCAGCATCGCGTTGCCGTGCCGCAGCGGCTGGCTGGGCGGGTCGGCGGTGACGAAATCGCAGCTGTAGCGCAGCCGGCTGGCCAGCCAGCAGGCGGGGTTGCGGCCCTGCTGCTGCTGCACCTGCTGCACCGAGATCACATCCGGCTGCAGTTCGGTCAGCAGCTGCAGCACCTGTTCGCGGCGCTGCTTCCACTGCGCGTCATCGCGGCTGGGCAGTTCCAGCGCGGCCACGGTCAGCTGCCGGCCCTCGTCAGCGACGGCACCTGCCAGCGGCGTGGCCTGCGATCGCGCCCACGCGGGCGCAGCCAGCAGCAGCACGAGGCAACCAAGCAGGAGGCGGGCAGGGGGGCGGTGGCGCATAACGATAAGTTTACGCTTTTGCCGTGCAGGTGCCGTGACTTCCGGCAGGGTCGTGACCGCCTGCCATGGATCGGTGGCGCTGTCATGCAGCCCTGCAGCGTGCTTCGCAGCCACTGCTTCCGTAAACTTGCGCCTTTCGCTTTGCAGGAATGCCTTACAGGATGAGCCACGACGCAGTCGCCCCCATCGCCGGCCAGGGAAAGATGCCGCGCCAGATCCCCTACATCATCGGCAATGAGGCCTGCGAACGGTTCAGTTTCTACGGGATGCGCAACATCCTGGTGCAGTTCCTGATCACCTCGCTGCTGCTGCAGGAAATCACTGCAGAAGGCCGCGCCGGTGAAGCCAAGGACATCATGCACAGCTTCATGATCGGCGTGTACTTCTTCCCGCTGCTCGGTGGCTGGCTGGCCGACAAGTTCTTCGGCAAGTACCACACCATCCTCTGGTTCAGCCTGGTCTACTGCGCCGGCCATCTCTGCCTGGCGCTGTTCGAGAACAGCCGCGAAGGCTTCTTCCTCGGCCTGGGCCTGATCGCGCTGGGTGCCGGTGGCATCAAGCCGCTGGTGGCCTCGTTCATGGGGGACCAGTTCGACCAGAGCAACAAGCACCTGGCCAAGTTCGTCTTCGATGCCTTCTACTGGATCATCAACTTCGGCTCGCTGTTCGCCTCGCTGCTGATCCCGCTGGTGCTGAAGAACTGGGGCCCGCAGTGGGCGTTCGGCATCCCGGGCATCCTGATGTTCATCGCCACCTTCGTGTTCTGGCTGGGCCGCAGGCGCTACGTGCTGGTGCCGCTGCCGCCGAAGGATCCGCATTCGTTCGCCAACGTGGTGCGCACCGCGCTGACCACGCGCATGGCCGGACAGGGCCGTCCGGGCCTGGCCATGGCCGTGGCCGGCGTGGTGCTGGCGGTGGCCTCGCTGGGCCTGGTCGGCAGCCTGGGCATCGTCATCTGCCTGTGCATCGCGCTGGTGCTGGTCCTGGCCGGCATAGGCGGCGGCACCTGGATGCAGCTGGACCGCGCCCGTGGCCAGCACCCGGCCGAAGCCGTGGAAGGCGTGCGCTCGGTGCTGCGCGTGCTGGTCATCTTCGCCCTGACCACCCCGTTCTTCTCGCTGTTCGACCAGAAGGCCTCGACCTGGGTCCTGCAGGGCCAGCAGATGCAGATGCCGAGCTGGTTCACCGCCTCGCAGATGCAGGCACTGAACCCGCTGCTGGTGATGATCCTGATTCCGTTCAACAACCTGGTGCTGTACCCGGCCCTGCGCCGCTTCGGCTTCGAGCCGACCGCGCTGCGCCGGATGACCGCCGGCATCGCCTTCAGCGGCCTGGCCTGGATCGTGGTCGGTGGCATCCAGGTGGTGATGGATGGCGGCAATGCCATGTCCATCTTCTGGCAGATGCTGCCGTACGCGCTGCTGACCTTCGGTGAGGTGCTGGTCTCGGCCACCGGTCTGGAGTTCGCCTACAGCCAGGCACCGCAGGCCATGAAGGGCGTGGTGATGAGCTTCTGGAACCTGACCACCACCATCGGCAACCTGTGGGTGCTGCTGTCGAACGCAGCGGTGCGCAACCACACGGTGACCGAGAAGATCGCCGGGACCGGTCTCAGCGAGGCGGCGTTCCTGATGTTCTTCTTCGCCGGTTTCGCGTTCGTTGCGGCGTTGGCCTTCGGTTGGTATGCAAAACGCTATCGTATGGTCGACAACTACCGCACTGCCTGAGCCTGAGCCGACATGACCCCCGTCAATCTGCTGTTGATCGCCATCACCGCCCTCCTGTCGTGGATGGCGTTCAACAACCGCAAGCTGGCCGACCGCCTGATCCTGTGGCCGCCGGCGGTGGACCGCCACCGCCAGTACGACCGCCTGATCACCTACGGCTTCGTCCATGCCGACTGGTCGCACCTGATCTTCAACATGATCACGCTGTTCTTCTTCGGCGGGCAGATCGAGAAGGTGATGCTGTCGTTGACCGGCAGCTGGCTGACCTACCCGGCGTTCTACCTGGGGGCGCTGCTGGTCTCGATCCTGCCGAGCTACCTGAAGAACCAGAAGAACCCGAACTACCTGAGCCTGGGCGCGTCGGGCGCGGTGTCGGCGGTGCTGTTCGCCTTCATCCTGCTCAGCCCGTGGACGATCATCCTGGTGTTCTTCATTCCGGCGCCGGCGATCATCTATGCCGTGTTCTACGTCGGCTACAGCATCTGGATGGACAAGCGGGGCGGCGACCGCATCAACCACAGCGCGCACCTGGCCGGTGCCGCGTTCGGTGTGATCTTCATGCTGGCCATGCAGCCGGCCATCTTCGGCCACTTCCTGACGCAGCTGTCGAACCCGACCTTCGGGTTCGGCCGCTGAGGGGCGAGGGTCGGATCCCCCGGGATCCGGCCCGCGTGGCGGGCGGCTCAGGCCGCCCGGATGTTCTGGCCGTAGGTGTCGAGCAGGCGCGAGTACACCTCCTCGCCGATCCGCTGGAAGTCCTGGTCGTCGGTCTGACCTTCCACTGCCAGCTGCAGCAGGCCCTCCAGCAGGGCGTGGTCGGTATCGGTATGGGAATCGCTGGGGTGCATGGCGGGCCTCCAAAGGCATGACACAGGGGCAACAATCGCAAGGGGCGTGCCAATCGGGCCGTATCCCTCCAGAGGGGATAGCGGCCGCCATCGCTGCAGCTTGAGGGTCCGGATCTGACGCAGACCGTCCAGACCTGCCCCTGTTCAGGCTTCACACGGTCATGTCGCCCGGCTGCGCACCATGCGCGCAGTCGTCGCAGGAGACAGTCCCATGGCTTCGGTCACGCCCCCCGGTCTGGCCTATGAGGTCGAGCACGACCAGGCCAACCACCGTTTCATCGCCCATGTGCGTGGACAGCGGGCACTGCTGGACTACCAGATCAAGCGGCGGCGCATGGTCATCACCCATACCGAGGTGCCCGAGCCGATCGCCGGCCGCGGCATCGCCGGTGAGCTGACCCGGGTCGCGCTGCGCTTTGCCCGCGAGCACAAATACAAGGTGGTGCCGGCCTGCGCCTACGCCGAGGCGTTCCTGCAGCGGCACGAGGAGTTTCACGACCTGCTGGTAGGCTGAATGCAGCGGGCCACGCTTCAGCCATCGCAGGCGATGATGTACGAACATGAACAGGGGATCCCGATGAAGACTGGAAACAACCGGCTGCTGCGCGTGAGCGCGCTGGCCGGCGCAATGGGCGTGCTGCTGCTGGCCGGTTGCCAGCGTGGTGAAGAGGCGGCTCCGGCCCCTGATGCGGCACCGGCGGCAGAAGCTGCCGCGACCGCGCCGACGCCTGCCACCGAAGCGCCGCTGGACCTGCGCGACGTGGTGGAGAACAACGAGCGCGAAGTGGTCGGCATCAGCTACCCGGCCGGCATTGACCGCTACCCGGGCCTGGCGCGCGCGCTGCAGGACTACGCCACCACCGCCCGTGGCGACCTGCAGCAGGCGCTGGACGGGCTGGGCAACGACAAGCCGACCATGCCGTATGAGCTGTCGCTGAGCTTCGAGAAGGTGCTGGAGACCCCGCAGCTGGTGGTGGTCAGTGCCGATGGCAGCCGCTACACCGGTGGCGCCCATGGCGAGCCGCTGGTGGCGCGCTTCGTGTGGCTGCCGCAGCAGCAGCAGATGCTCAGCGCCGGCACGCTGGTGGCTGATGACAAGGGCTGGAAGGCGATCAGTGATTTCGTTGCCGACCAGCTGCGCGAGCGCGTGGCCACCCGCCTCAGCAGCGAGGACATGCAGCCGGCTGATCTGCAGGAATCCCTGCGCAATGCTTCGCGGATGATCGCCGAGGGCACCGGCCCGCAGGCCGAGAACTTCAGCCAGTTCCAGCCGCTGACCGACGACAAGGGCCAGATCACGGCGCTGCGTTTCGTGTTCCCGCCCTACCAGGTGGGCCCGTATTCGGATGGTACGCAGACGGCCGATGTACCGGCCGCGGTTCTGCTGCCGCACGTGGCCAAGGATTACGTGGCGCTGTTCGCACGCGGGTAACCGCAGACGGAGGACGCGTGGACACAGGGTTGCAGGAGCGGGTTGCCGACCTGCTCCAGGAAGCCGGGGTCCGCATCGGCGGCACCCAGCCGCAGGACATCCAGGTGCATGACCCGCGCTTCTTCGCGCGGGTCATGGGCCACGGCTCGCTCGGCCTGGGCGAGAGCTACATGGACGGCTGGTGGGATGCCAACGTCCTGGATGAATTCCTGGTCCACCTGATGATGGCGCACCTGGACGAACGCGTGCATGGCTGGCGCGAGGTGGCCGATGCGCTGAAGGCGCGGCTGTTCAACCTGCAGGCCGGGCAGGGCAGCTATGAAGTCGGCCGCCGCCACTACGACCTGGGCAACGACCTGTACCAGGCCATGCTCGGCCAGCGCCTGGTCTACAGCTGCGGCTACTGGCGCAATGCCGCCGACCTGGATGCCGCGCAGGAGGCCAAGCTCGACCTGGTCTGCCGCAAGCTGGGCCTGCGCCCGGGCCAGCGCGTGCTGGACATCGGCTGTGGCTGGGGCGAGGCCCTGAAGTTCGCCGCCGAACGTTACGGCATCAGTGGCGTGGGCGTGACCATTTCGCAGGAGCAGGCCGCGTTCGCCCGCGAGCTGTGCGCGGGCCTGCCGATCGAGATCCGCCTGCAGGACTACCGCGATCTCGACGAGCCGTTCGATGCGGTGTTTTCCATCGGCATGTTCGAGCACGTGGGCGACAAGAACTACGACAGCTTCTTCGAGGTGGCCCGGCGCTGCCTGTCGCCGCGCGGGCTGCTGCTGTTGCACAGCATCGGCACCAATGTGTCGCGGCACCGCACCGATCCGTGGATCGCGCGCTACATCTTCCCCAATTCGATGCTGCCCTCGGCCGCGCAGATCACCCGTGCCTTCGAAGGGCGCTTCGTGCTGGAGGACTGGCACAACTTCGGCACCGACTACGACCTGACCCTGCAGGCCTGGCGGCGCAACGTGGAGGCGGCGTGGCCGCAGCTGGACGCGCGCTACGACGAGCACTTCCGCCGCATGTGGCGGTTCTACCTGGCCGGGTCGATGGCCACGTTCCGCTGCCGGCATGCGCAGCTGTGGCAGCTGGTGCTGTCGCCGGAGGGTGTGCGCGGCGGGTATGTGGCGCCGCGTTAGATGGCATGGTCGGGGTCGGATCCCTTTCCGTTGGAAAGGGCTCCGACCCCGGGGTCAGATCCCATTTCATGGAAATGGGCTCTGACCCCAGCGGATGGAAAAAAACCGCCCGGTTTCCCGGGCGGTTTTCATTTCACGCTACCGTGCGGGCGATCAGTTGCCGGCGCCGGTCAGGCCACGCTTTTCCAGCAGCGGTTCGATCTGCGGCTCGTGGCCGGCGAAATCGCGGAACAGCTGCATGGCATCCACGCTGCCGCCCTTGGACAGCAGGGTCGCGCGGAAGTGGTCGCCGTTCTTGCGGCTCAGGCCACCGTTGTCCTTGAACCACTTCTGGGTGTTGGCGTCCAGCACTTCCGACCAGATGTAGGCGTAGTAGCCGGCCGAGTAGCCGCCCATGATGTGGCTGAAGTACGGGGTGCGGTAGCGCGGCGGAACCGGCGCGTAGTAGATGCCGTCCTTCTCCAGCGCGGCGCGCTCGAAGGCCATCACGTCCTTCGCCGCCGGCACCTTGTCGGCCGCCAGCTGGTGCCAGTTCTGGTCCAGCATCGCTGCACCCAGGTATTCAGTGGTGGCGAAGCCCTGGTTGAACTTGGCCGCAGCCAGCACCTTGTCCAGCAGCGCCTGCGGCATCGCCGAACCGTTCTGGTAGTGCTTGGCGTAGTTCTTCAGGATGGCCGGGTTGTCGGCCCACATCTCGTTGACCTGCGAGGGGAACTCGACGAAGTCGCGCGGCACGGCGGTGCCCGAGAAGTACGGGTACTTCACGTTGGAGAACATGCCGTGCAGGGCGTGGCCGAATTCATGGAAGGTGGTGCTCACCTCATCCCAGGTCAGCAGGGTCGGCTGGCCGGCCGGCGGCTTGGGGATGTTGAGGTGGTTGGCGACCACCGGCTTGAAGCCGGTCAGCTTGGACTGCGAGACGTAGGAGTTCATCCAGGCGCCACCGCGCTTGGACGCACGCGCGTACGGGTCGAAGATGAAGATCGCCAGCTGGCTGCCGTCGGCATCGAACACGTCATAGACGGTGACGTCGTCGTGGTACACCGGCAGGTCGGTGCGCTGCTTGAAGGTCAGGCCGAATTCCTGGTTGGCGGCGAAGAACACGCCGTTCTCCAGCACGTTCTTCATTTCGAAGTACGGCTTGAGCTGGGATTCGTCGAAGTTGTACTTGGCCTGGCGCACCTTCTCGCTGTAGAACGCCCAGTCCCACGGCTCGAGTGCGAAGGTCTTCTTGCCGGCGGCCTTCTGTTCCTTGTCGATCATCGCCTGCAGGTCGGCGGCTTCGCGCTTGGCGTTGGCCACGGCGGCCGGGGCCAGCTTGCCCAGCATCGCGTTGACGGCTTCGGGGTTCTTCGCGGTCTGGTTGGTCAGGTTGTACGCGGCGAAGTTCGGGAAGCCCATCAGCTTCGCCTTGTCGGCGCGCAGCTGCATGATGCGCGAGACCAGCGCGGTGTTGTCGAACTCACCACCGCGGCTGCCACGGGTGATCGAGGCTTCGTAGATCTTCTGGCGCAGCGCGCGGTTGGCCAGGTTGGTCAGCGGCGGCTGGCCGGTGGTGTTGAGCAGGGTGATCACGTACTTGCCGTCCAGGCCGCGGGCCTTGGCGGCTTCGGCGGCAGCGGCGATCTGTTCCTGCGACAGGCCGTCGAGCTGCTTGACGTCGTCGACGGTGATCGCCGAGGCGTTCACTTCCGACTGCACGTTCTGGCTGAACTTGGTGCCCAGGTTGGCCAGCTCGGCGTTCATGGTCTTCAGCGTGGCCTTGTCGGCCTCGGACAGCTTGGCGCCGGAGCGCACGTAGTTGTCGTAGTACTTCTCGACCAGGCGCACGCCTTCGGCGTCCAGGCCCAGCTGGCTGCGGGTGTCATACAGCGCCTGGATGCGGGCGAACAGCTTGCCGTTCAGCGCGATCGCATCGCTGTGCGCGGCGAACTTCGCCGAGTAGTCGGCCTGCAGCTTCTTGCGCGCATCGTTGGTGTCGGCGCCGACCAGGCTGAAGAACACGGTGGTCGCGCGGTCCAGCACGTCACCGCTCTTTTCCAGGGCGATGATGGTGTTGTCGAAGGTCGGCTTGGCCTTGGTGTTGGCGATCGCCTCCACTTCCTTCAGCTGCTGCGCCATGCCGGCGTCGAAGGCCGGGGCGAAGTCGCTGTCCTTGATCTTGTCGAACTGCGGGAAGTGCAGCGGCAGCGGGCTGTCGGCGAAGAACGGGTTGGCCTGCTGGGCGTTGGCGGCAGCGGCCGGGGTGGCGGCGCTGGCCGAATAGGCGGGCAGGGCAAGGCCGAGGGTCATGGCCACGGCAAGGGCAAGGCGGGTGGTCAAGGCGGTACTCCGGTAAGACAGACAAGTGCCCGAGGTTAACCCGCCCGGCCCGGGCGCCTCTTGTGTCAAAAGGCATGCCCGGTGGCGCAAACCGGCGCGGCCTGCGATTACCATGGGGCTCCCCCTCCGGACGGTACGCCATGCCCAACGCCTTCGACTTCGGTTTCGTGGACCTGGATGGCCAGCCGCAGGCATTGGCGCAGTACCGGGGCCGGCCGCTGCTGCTGGTCAACGTCGCCAGCCGCTGCGGCTTCACCCCGCAGTACACCGGCCTGGAACAGCTGTGGCAGGACTACCGCGACCGCGGCTTGGTGGTGGTCGGCTTCCCCTGCAACCAGTTCGGTGGGCAGGAGCCTGGCGACGCGGCACAGATCCGCCAGTTCTGTTCGCTGGATTACCCGGTCAGCTTCCCGCTCTCGCAGAAGATCGAGGTCAACGGCGAGGGCGCCGACCCGCTGTGGCACTGGCTGTCGCACGAGAAGCGCGGCCTGCTGGGCATCGCCCGCATCAAATGGAATTTCAGCAAGTTCCTGGTCGATGGCCAGGGCGGGGTGGTGGCGCGCTATGCGCCGACCACCAAGCCGGAACAGCTGCGCAGCGCGATCGAAGCGCTGCTCTGAACGAGGGTAGTGCCGGCCGCTTGCCGGCATTCCCGTAGAGCCGAGCCCGTGCTCGGCTGCTGTTCGGCGAACGATGCAGGCGCGCTGCGCGCACCAGCCGAGCGCAGGCTCGGCTCTACTGACTCATCCGCCGGGCATGGCCCGGCGCTGCCG
>DOKO01000192.1 GCA_003510825.1 Stenotrophomonas sp. | reverse complement strand
GGCGTGCGCTACAAGTTCTGACCGCTGACGCGGCGGCGTGCAGTCACGCCGCCGCACTTCGAGTGCAACGAAGAAACGCCGCTGCAGCTGCTGCGGCGCAAGATGCCGCGCGCCATGTGCTTTGTTACGTTCACGCGTGACCAGCGGTGTCAGCAAGTCGTTGCACCTGCGTCGTACCGGAGGAGGCCGGTACGAACGCTAGAACGCCTTCGCAACGCTTGAGGACACCCTGGGAGGGGATTTCAGATGGATTCGTCGCTCGCGCTTCACCGCGGCCGCGCGCCGCTCACCGTGCTTGCCCTGTCGATCGGACTGGTGCTGAGCCACGCCGCGCATGCACAACAGACCCCGGAAGCGGCTGCGGCCGCCCCCGATGCGGTCGACCTGGACAAGGTGGAAGTCAAGGCCACCTACCGCGAAAGCCTGCAGCAGTCGCTGGACGAAAAGCGCTACAGCGTCGAGCAGGTCGATGCGATCTACGCCGAGGACATCGGCAAGTTTCCCGATCTGAACCTGGCCGAATCGATGCAGCGCATCGCCGGTGTCTCCATCGACCGCGAAGGTGGCGAAGGCCAGCAGATTTCCGTGCGCGGCCTGGGTTCGGATTTCACCCGCGTGCGCATCAACGGCCTGGAAGCGTTGTCCACCGCCGGCAGCGGCACCACCGGCGTCAACCGCAGCCGTGGCTTCGACTTCAACACCTTCGCCTCCGAACTGTTCAGCCGGGTCAAGGTCAACAAGACCCAGTCGGCGCAGATGGACGAAGGTTCGCTGGGTGCCACCGTCGACCTGCGCGCATCGCGGCCGTTCGATTTCGAAGGCTTTCAGGCCTCGCTCAACGGCCAGTACGGCTACAACGAACTGTCGCGCTCGAAGGACCCGCGCGTGTCGGCGCTGCTGAGCAACACCTGGGCCGATGGCCGCTTCGGTGCACTGATGTCGGTGGCGTGGAGCAAGCGCACGATCTTCGAGGAAGGCTACAACCCGGTGCGCTGGGAGCACGGCAACTACCGCAATTCCAACCAGGCCACCGCCGCCAACAACGGCACCTACGGCTTCTGCAGCCCGGCCGGCTACGACCCGCAGACGCCGCGCAACCCGGCCGCGAATGAAACCGCGCAGGGTGTCGGCAGCGCCGCCAACCAGGCGCGCAGCAACGGCTGGGGCAGCTATGGCATCGATGCCACCCACTGCGGCACCGGCATCGACCGCCCGGCGGCGACCGCAGAGAACATCGCCGCCTACGAGACGGCCACCAATGCGTGGATCCCGCGCTACCCGCGCTACATCCGCACCGAGCACGAGATTGAACGGCTCGGTGTCACCGGCGCGCTGCAGTTCCGCTTCAGTCCGGACAGCCTGCTCAACCTCGACCTGATGTACTCGAAGCTGGACAAGGACCAGCGCGAGGATTCGATCGGCGCCAACCTGCACCGCACCGCGCAGTACGGCGGCAAGACCCAGATCGTGGTCCGCGAGGCGCAGGTGGATGCGCAGAACCGGCTGGTCTACGGCGTGTTCGACAACGTCGACTTCCGCACCGAATCGACCGCCATCGAAGAGAGCACCGAGTTCAAGCAGGCCAGCCTGAACTTCGAACACCGCTTCAACGATGCGCTGCGCCTGGACGCGCTGGTCGGCCACTCCTCGTCCAGCTTCGAGCGGCCGGTGTTCTCCATGGTCAGCTTCGACAACAGCAACCTGGATGGCTTCGTGCTGGACATGCGCAACGGCGCCAGCATGCCGTCGATGACCTTCCCCTTCGCGCTGGGCGATGCGGCGTCGTGGCAGTGGCTGGGCTACGGCACCGCACCGGTGAACGCCAACGGCACCGCGCGTGGCGGCAACATCAGCGAAGTGCGCCTGAACCCGCAGTACGTCGACAACAGCTTCGACACCGCCAAGGTCGACCTGACCTTCAACGTGTCGCCCACCTTCACCCTGCGCGGCGGCCTGGCCTACAAGGACTACGGCATGCGCACGCAGGAGTACCGCAACATCAGCTACGGCCGCATGTCGCAGGCGCTGCCCGACGGCGTCAGCGTGGGTGACCTGTCCACCACGCTCGATGGCTTCGGCAAGGGCCTGGACGGCAGCACGCCGGGCAGCTGGCTGATCCCCGACTTCAACCGCATCGCCGAGCTGCTGGACATCTACTGCAACTGCAACACCGGCACCCTTGGCGGCGACTACCGCCTGGCCGGCGTCGGCCACTTCGGTGCATCGAACAACAACTTCGATGTGACCGAAAAGAGCTACGCCAGCTACCTGCAGCTCGACTTCAACACCGAGCTGTGGGACCGCCCGTTCCGCGGCAACCTTGGCCTGCGCTATGTGCGTACCGAGATCGACGCCAGCGGCTA
This sequence comes from Stenotrophomonas sp., assembly GCA_003510825.1. Lineage (GTDB taxonomy): Bacteria > Pseudomonadota > Gammaproteobacteria > Xanthomonadales > Xanthomonadaceae > Stenotrophomonas. The sequence continues at coordinate 1,828 of DOKO01000192.1, read as the reverse complement.
CGCGCCGTGCCAGGCGGCCAGCAGCAGCGATCTGTCGGCCGCCTGCGAACCGTTCCTGGGCGTGGCCAGCGCCACCGCCGATGCCGGCGAGCGCCTGCTGGTGGCCACTACTGTCGGCCACCGCTACGACGACTGGCTGCCCTCGCTGAACCTGGCCTGGGACTTGACCGACAGCGTGGTGCTGCGCTTCGGTGCGGCCAAGACGATGGCCCGGCCGACCCTGTCCAACCTGTCGCCCAGCGTCAGCGGTGGCCCGACCAGCTTCCTCGACGAGGACCGCTACTACTCGATCAACCTGGGCAACCCGAAGCTGGATCCGTTCCGCTCCACCAACTACGACCTGAGCGCGGAGTGGTACTTCCAGGAAGGCGCCCTGCTGTCGGCGGCGGTGTTCTACAAGGACATCGAAACCTACGTGCAGCGCACCCGCCTGCTGACCACCTGGGGTGACATGGGTTACTCGCTGGACCTGCTGCCGGCCGGCTTCAGCCCGAACACGCTGTTCAACGTGCAGAGTTACTTCAACACCCCGGGCGGTCCGTTGAAGGGCTATGAGCTGACCTACCAGCAGCCCTTCAGCTTCCTGCCCGGCTTCTGGAAGAACTTCGGCGTGCAGCTGAACTACACCCACGTCGATTCGAAGATCAAATACCTCTTCAGCTCCGGCAGTGGCGACACCATCGTCACCACCTACACCGAGAACGACCTGCTGAACCTGTCGCCCAACTCGTACAACGCCACCGTGTACTACGACGACGGCCGCTTCAGCGCGCGCGTGTCCACCAGCTACCGCGATGCCTACATCAACCAGATCCTGACCCAGGAAAACGTCTGGGACCTGGACGGCAACCAGTACGCCACCGCCGACGTCACCGGCAAATACAGCGTCAAGAACGTGGATTTCAACATGTCCTGGAAGTTCAACAAGCAGCTGACCGTCAGCTTCGAGGCGATCAACCTGCTGGACAGTGCCGACGAACGCTACGTCGATTCGGCGCTGTCACTGCCCGACCGCTACACCCACACCGGGCGCCAGTACTACCTGGGGCTGCGCTACAAGTTCTGAGTGGACGCCCTGCACCGCCGTACCGCACCGCCGCCATGCCGCTGCACCGTCGAATGCTGCTGAAAGGAAGGTTCCATGCACCGTACCGCTTCTGTCCTGCCCCGCCCGCGCCGTCGCCTGCTGGTGGCCGCGCTGTCGCTCGCCACTGCGCTGCCCGCGCTGGCCGCACCGTCGCCGACGCTGCTGTTCCACGTCGACGCCAACCAGGGGCTGACCGCCGTGACGGCGCAGGGCGAAGCGGTGCCGAACTTCCGCGACAAGGCGGCGGTGGTTGCTGACGGGGCACGTGGCAAGGCCATCCAGTGGGAAGACGATGGCGTGCTGGCCTGGGATGCACCGGGCAACATCCTGGCCCAGCGCGGCACCCTGGCCTTCGACTGGCGCCCCCGCTACGCGGTGGGTGAAGCGCCGTTCGTGATCTTCCGCGTCGGCTATGCCGACCACAGCAGCTGGGACATGGCGTGGCTGCGCATCGACTGGAACGGCCACGGCTTCGATGCCTTTGTCACCGATGCCAACCTCGCACGCACCCGCGTGTCGTTCCGCATGGACACGCCGCCGCGGCCGGAGCAGTGGCTGCACCTGGCCTTTGCCTGGGACGAGGACCAGGGCGTGCGCCTGTTCGTCGATGGCCGCGAAGTGGCGCGCGCGCAGGCGACCGGCGACTACGATGCGGCGCTGGACCAGCTCGGCCTGGCCGGGCGGGTGATGGCGCCCTACCAGGTGCAGAGCCGCTACAACTTCCTGCGTGGCAGCGATTTC
>DOKO01000073.1:1017-3673 GCA_003510825.1 Stenotrophomonas sp. | reverse complement strand
GACGCAGCCGCGAGGCTGCGTCTTTTTTTTGTGCGCGTTCCAGCGACCCGCATCCACGCATGGCGTGGATCTACTGGCGCGCGCCACGCATGGTTGCATCCGATACCACGCGGCTGGATCACAGCGTTGCCGTGGTGCAGTACCGCAGCGTATGGCATGGCTTTGCCCCGCGCGGCTGAAAACGCGACAATGCAGGGGTTTCCCCATCGCGCGCCCACCCTGACGGCGGCGGGGAAAGTGACACGGTTGCACGTGGCACGGCGCCTGCGCCGGCCTTCCCCTGAGAACTGCTACAGAGTCCAAGTCCCCCATGTCCAAGATCCTCTACACGCTGACCGACGAAGCACCGTTCCTGGCTACCCAGTCGCTGCTGCCGATCGTCGACGCCTACACCGCCACCGCCGGTATCGTGGTGGAAACCCGTGACATCTCGCTGTCCGGCCGCATCCTGTCGCAGTTCCCGGAACTGCTCAGCGACGCGCAGAAGGTCAGCGACGACCTGGCCGAGCTGGGCCAGCTGGCGACCACCCCGGACGCCAACATCATCAAGCTGCCGAACATCTCCGCTTCGGTGCCGCAGCTGAAGGCGGCCATCAAGGAACTGCAGGACCAGGGCTACCCGCTGCCGGCTTACCCGGAAACCCCGGCCGACGACCAGCAGCGCGATTACAAGGCGCGCTATGACAAGGTCAAGGGCAGCGCGGTGAACCCGGTGCTGCGCGAAGGCAACTCCGACCGCCGTGCACCGCTGTCGGTGAAGAACTACGCGCGCAAGCACCCGCATCGCATGGGCGCCTGGGCTTCGGATTCGAAGTCGCACGTCGCGCACATGGCCGCCGGTGATTTCTACGGCAGCGAGAAGTCGGCCACCCTGGCCAACGCCGGTTCGCTGAAGATCACCTTCCATGGCAAGGACGGCAGCGCCGTCGTGCTGAAGGAAAAGACCGCGGTCAAGGCTGGCGAGATCGTCGATGCCGCCGTGATGAGCCGCAAGGCACTGGCTGCCTTCATCGGTGAGCAGATCGCCGATGCCAAGGCCCAGGGCGTGCTGTTCTCGCTGCACCTGAAGGCGACCATGATGAAGGTCTCCGACCCGATCATGTTCGGCGTGGCCGTCAACGAGTTCTACAAGGACGTGCTGGCCAAGCACGCCGACGTGCTGAAGCAGGCCGGTTTCGATGCCAACAACGGCATCGGTGACCTGGCCGCGCGCCTGCCGTCGCTGCCGGAAGCCACCCGCGCCGCCATCGAAGCCGACCTGGCCGCCGAGTACGCACAGCGTCCGGGCGTGGCGATGGTCAACTCGGACAAGGGCATCACCAACCTGCACGTGCCGAGCGACGTCATCGTCGACGCCTCGATGCCGGCGATGATCCGCGACTCCGGCAAGATGTGGAATGCCGAAGGCAAGCTGCAGGACACCAAGGCGGTCATCCCCGACCGTTGCTACGCTGGCGTGTACCAGGCCGTCATCGACGACTGCAAGGCCAACGGTGCCTTCAACCCGGCCACCATGGGCTCGGTGCCGAACGTCGGCCTGATGGCACAGAAGGCCGAAGAGTACGGCTCGCACGACAAGACCTTCCAGATCGCCGCCGACGGCGTGGTCAAGGTCACCGACGAGGCCGGCACCGTGGTGTTCGAACACGCCGTGGAAGCCGGTGACATCTGGCGCATGTGCCAGACCAAGGACGCGCCGATCCAGGACTGGGTGAAGCTGGCCGTCGAACGCGCCCGCCTGAGCAGCACCCCGGCCGTGTTCTGGCTGGATGCCGGCCGCGCCCACGACGCGCAGGTCATCGCCAAGGTCGAGCAGTACCTGAAGGACCACGACACCAACGGTCTGGACATCCGCATCCTGCCGCCGGTGGAAGCGACCGCCTTCTCGCTGGACCGCATCCGCAAGGGTGAGGACACCATCTCGGTGACCGGCAACGTGCTGCGCGACTACCTGACCGACCTGTTCCCGATCATGGAGCTGGGCACCAGCGCCAAGATGCTGTCGATCGTGCCGCTGATGGCCGGTGGCGGCCTGTTCGAAACCGGTGCCGGTGGTTCGGCCCCGAAGCACGTGCAGCAGTTCGTTGAAGAGGACTACCTGCGCTGGGATTCGCTGGGTGAATTCCTGGCCCTGGCCGCGTCGCTGGAACACCTGGGCAACCGCTACGACAACGCCGCGGCCCGCGTGCTGGCCAAGGCGCTGGACGAAGCCAACGGCCAGTTCCTGGACAACGACAAGTCGCCCTCGCGCAAGCTGGGTGGCATCGACAACCGCGGCAGCCATTTCTACATCGCGCTGTACTGGGCCCAGGCCCTGGCCGCGCAGGATGAAGACGCGGCACTGAAGGCCCGCTTCGCCCCGCTGGCCAAGGCACTGACCGACAACGAGCAGACCATCGTCGATGAGCTGGCCGCGGTGCAGGGCAAGGCCGTGGACATCGGCGGCTACTACCGTCCGGACGTGGCCAAGGCCAGCAAGGCCATGCGCCCGAGCGCGACCTTCAACAGCGCGCTGGAGCAGCTGCGCGGCTGATCCATCGCCCGCAGGAAGTGAAATCGAAACCCGCGCTTCGGCGCGGGTTTCTTTTTGCCTGGGGGGCGGGCCTGCAGCCCCGGGGTCGGATCCCTCTGCGACGCAGAGGGCTCTGACCCCAAC
>DOKO01000073.1:0-775 GCA_003510825.1 Stenotrophomonas sp. | reverse complement strand
GCAGAGGGCTCTGACCCCAACCCCCCGGAACCGTCAAAACGGCATGAAACTTGCCCACGATGGCCGTCGCAGAACCCATCAGCACGTGCCTGCGGTCGCCATCGATCTGAGCAGTCGATCACGACGGACGCGCGTGGCGATGCCCTAGCCTTGGCGACGCGAGACCGCCGGGGAGGCGGTCGCCCGGGGAACACGGATGGCACGCGTGCTGGTGGTGGGAACCGATCTCCAGGGCGAACAGGCCCTGCTGCAGCGGCTGCGCGTGGCCTCGGCCCTGCCCGATGGACAGGTGTGCCGCAGCCAGGACCTGGACGACTGTGACCTGCTGGTGGTCCGCGATACGCCCGCGCTGCGCAACGCCGCGCTGCGCATGCGCGAGCAGCGGCCGCGACTGCAGTGCTGGATCGAGGGCAGCGGTGGCCAGCTGCGCGAAGGCCATGGCCGCCAGGACGTACTCGACGATGGGGCCATCGGCCGCGCGCTGCGTGGCATGCAGGGCAGCGCCGAAGCCGCGCCCATCCGCCTGGCCGACGGCGCCCACGCCATCACCCGCCTGCTGCGCGAGCGCCTGCCACTGCGCCAGGGCCACGCGCTGCTGGGCGAACGGGGTCAGCCGCTGCTGCTGCTGGATCTGGAGCAGGACCAGGCGGTGCTGCTGCAGGAACCGGCCGCCGTGCTGGTGGAGCGCCTGGCCCAGGGCTTCGAACATCTGTATCTGGACGCACTGACGGCGCCGCAGTTCCAGCTGCTGGCCGGCAACCGCGCGCGCCAGCCG
>DOKO01000025.1 GCA_003510825.1 Stenotrophomonas sp. | reverse complement strand
CACCGCGCCGATGGCCGCGGCATGCCGCGCATCTACCCCGCCCTGGCCGGCAACTCCATCGTCTTCGCCGATGACCCCAGTTCGCTGGTGCAGGTGACCCTGGCCGGTGGCCGCACGCCACACACGCCGCACGACCGGATGGCGTTCTCGATGCCCGGTTTCGAGCATCTGCCGAACGCGCAGCTGGCGCAGATCCTCACCTTCATCCGCAGCAGCTGGGGCAACCAGGCCAGCGCGGTCCGCGAAGTGGACGTGGCACGCATGCGCAGGGTGGTGCGCGACAAGCCGGTGCATGTGGTTCCGCAGGAGGCTGCGCCATGAAGACCCTGCACAGGCGCAGGCATGCGGCCATCGTCGTTGCCATCGGCGCGCTCGCGCTGGTCACTGCCGGCGTGCTGCTGTACGCGTACCGGTATCCCGCGCTGGATGCCAGCGCCGCACCGACGCTGGACATCCTCGATGCGCAGCGCGCCGTGGTCGGCCAGTACCACACGCCCAGCGCCGAGGAGATCGCCAGCCTCGGCAATGCCGATGCGGTGATGTTCGGCCGCCGCCTGCTCAACGAAACCGCCCGCCTGCTGCCGGAAAATGTGGGCAACGACCTGAACTGCAATTCCTGCCACATGGCCGAAGGCAAGCGCCCCTTCGGCAACCACTACCTCAACACCGGCGGCGGCAGCTACCCGCGCTACATGACGCGGCCGGGCAAGGACATCGGCCTGGCCGAACGCATCAACGGCTGCCTGCAGCGTTCGATGAACGGCACGCCGCTGGCACGTGATGCACCGCAGATGCGCGCCATGCTGGAATACATGGCCTGGCTGAGCCGGACCGTGCCCGATGGCGCACGCGTGGCGGCGCCGAGCGAAGGCCCGATCGACACCTCGCTGACCCCCGACCGCGCGCGCGGCCAGGCCCTGTATGCAGCGCAGTGCGCGGCCTGCCATGGCGACCACGGCGAGGGCCGCCGCGACGGCAGCGGTGATATCGCCTTCCCGCCGCTGTGGGGCGAGCGCAGCTTCAACATCGGCGCGGGCATGGCGCGGCTGTACAAGGCGGCCAGCTTCATCAAGCACAACATGCCACCGGCCGCCAGCCGCGAGCCACCGCTGGGCCAGCAGGTGCTGCCGGACCAGGACGCCGTGGACATCGCCGACTACTTCATCCATCAACCCCGGCCGGATTTCGTCGGCAAGGGCAAGGACTGGCCGCGCGATCCCAAGCCGAAGGACGCACGTTACTGAGCGCAGCGGTTCACAGTGTCGGCCGTCACGCAACATGAAGCCTGCATCTGAACGTCACTCCCATGTCATTCACCCTGCCGACACTCGCGGGCTTCCCCCACTTGAGGTCCGGTATCGATGCGAACGATTGCGCGCTTTCCCCGTGTTTCGCTGCTTGCCCTGCTGATCGCCCCCGCACTGGACGCCCTGGCCGAAGCACCGCAGGGCGAGGCCGCCGAAACGCGCAGCGCCGACGCACGAACCCTGGACCAGGTGCAGGTAATCGGCCAGGCCACCAGCTACGCCAAGACGTCGGTGCGCACCGAGACACTGAACCGCCAGACCGTGCTGAGCAGCGTCAACGGCGCGCTCAACGAAGTGCCGGGCGTGGTGGTCAGCGAAGCCGATGCCACCGGTTCGTCGGTGTGGGGCACGCAGATCAGCATGCGCGGTTTCGTCACCAACCGCGATACGCAGCAGATCGGCACCACCATCGATGGCCTGCCCAATGGTGGCTCGGGCTACGGCGGCGGCTCGATGGCCAACCGCTACATCGACACGCTCGACCTGGAAACGGTAGAAGTCAGCCAGGGCACGGCCGATATCTCCTCGCGTTCGAACGAAGCGCTGGGCGGCACGCTCAACTTCCTCACCAGTGATCCGCTGCATGACAGCCGCCTGCGCTTCGTCGTCGGCGCCGGTGACAACGATGCGCGCAAGTACTACGTGCGCTACGACACCGGCGTGCTCGGCGGCCACACCCGCGCCTGGGTCAGCGCATCCTCGGCCCGCGTGAGCGACTGGATCGATGGCAGCGGCAAGACCAGCAACGACCACATCGCCGGCAAGTTCATCACCGAACTGGACCGCTGGACGCTGACCGGCTACCTGTCCTACAACGATGCCGACGAGCCGGAGTACACCAGCGTTTCGCCGCAGGGCTTTGCCACCAACCCGGACCGCGACAACCTGGTCGGCACCCTCACCGGCATCCCCTACCTGGACCAGAACTACCGTTCGGGTTCGCGTGCGCTGCGCGAAAACACCTTCGGCTACCTGCGCGCGGCCTTCGACGGCGGCAACGGCTTCAAGGCCTCGATGGCCGCCTATGGCCACCGCATGCAGGGCCGCGGCGACTGGCTGCCGCCTTACCTGGCCGATGTCACCAATGATGGCGCCGGCCGCCCGCAGTCCGAATACCTCGGCGGCAGCACCGTCTACGGCGGCAGCAACCTGGGCCAGATCTACTTCGTGAACCCCGATGGCAGCAGCGCCCAGCCGATTGCCGGCTGCACGCCGCGCGTGGGCTTCAGCGCCGAATATGATCCCAACTGCTACGCCGGCAACGTGCTGGGCGCGCAGTCCTACCGCCATACGCACTACGACAACGACCGCATGGGCGTGACCGCCGATGTCGAATGGCGGCAGACCTTCGGCGGCGTCGACAACACGATCCGCGGCGGCCTGTGGGTGGAGAAGCTGGACCGCTCCGCGCGCCGCGACTGGCACCGCCTGCTCAACGTCGGCCAGGACATCGGCTTCGACCACCAGCCGTACTGGGTGCAGTTCGAGGACAAGTACAAGGTGGACGAGCAGATGTACTACGTCGAGGACGTGGCCCGCTTCGGCCCGTTCAGCGCGCGCGTGGGCGTCAAGCAGTTCTTCGTCGACCAGTCGCGCAACCGGGTGATCGGTGCCAGCGAGCACGTGACCTCGGACTCCAAGTCCGATCCGCTGCTGTCCACCGGCTTCACCTGGGCACCGGGCGTGGAAGGCATGGAACTGTTCGCCGGCTTCTCGCAGAACTTCGCCGCGATTCCTTCCGGCGTGCTCGGCGAAACCGACCCGCAGCGCTTCCGCAACGTCGAACCGGAAACGGCCGACAACATCGAAGTGGGCATGCGCATCAGCCGCTGGCCGCTGACCGCCTCGGTCACCCTGTACAACATCAAGTTCGACAACCGCATCGTCTACCTGCCGGCCGGTTTCGTCAGCGGCATCGACTACCTGGGCGAGACCGACGGCGTCTACGAGAACTTCGGCGGCGTGGAAAGCAACGGCCTGGAAGCCGCCTTCGGCTACGGCTGGGACAACGGCTGGCGGGTCAACGCGGCTTACACCTACAACCGCTCCAAGTACCTGGGCAGCGGCGATGCCGCGCGTGACACCCAGCTGGGCATCGTCGATGGCGCCAAGGTGATCGGCCAGCCCGAGCAGATCCTGGTGCTGTCGGCCGACTGGCAGGGTGAGAACTGGAACTTCGGCCTGTCCGGCCGCTACCTCGGCACCCGCTACCTGGACGCGGCCAACGTCAACAAGCTGCCCTCGGCCACCATCTTCAACGCCAACATCGGCTTCGACCTGCAGGGCCTGTCGCCGCGCCTGAAGGGCATGGGCGCCAACCTGGTGGTGAGCAACCTGACCGACAAGCGCTATCTTGCAGGGGTGGACGGTGCCAACGCGGCCTTCATCGGCGCGCCGCGCACCGTCGGCATCTCCTTCGCCGTGGATCTGTGAGGCATTCGTGACTGATATCGGCCGACGCCGGTTGTTGCAGGCCGGCGTCGCCGCCGGCCTGGCACCGCTGCTGCCCAGCATCGCCCGGGCGGCGGCCATCGCCCCGGCCGCGCAGACGCGCAGCCTGCAGGACCTGCAGCACATCGTGGTGTTCATGCAGGAAAACCGCTCGTTCGACCACTACTTCGGCACCCTGCCGGGCGTACGTGGTTTCGGCGACCGCTTCGTCGCCCCCGCCGCGCCGCT
>DOKO01000023.1:3455-3930 GCA_003510825.1 Stenotrophomonas sp. | reverse complement strand
GTGCATCGGTACTGATGGCCGGGCTGGTCTGTGCCTGGCGCGCAGCGGCGGCGAGTGCCACTTCGGCATCCACCTTGACCGGCATGGTCTGGGTGTACTTTGCCGCCAGCGCCTGTAGGTCGCGCAGCGACTGGTTGGCTTCACTGGCGGCAGCGGTGCCGCTGGCAAGGACGCTCAGCAGTGCGAGGGCCAATGCGCTTGGCACCAGCAGTTTCGATTGCGGATCGCGGAGCGTGGTCGCTCCACCATCGCCGGTGGCCAGTTCCGAGGCCACAACAAGAGCATTGAGCTGGCGGTTCCATACACGCCGGTAAATGCGGTTCATGACCACTTCCCCCGTTGACGAACGACTTGAAATTCAGTGGGCATGCCGGTTGGCACGTGACTGATATTTCAGCGTCTTCAACGTGGGTGGGGCACTTCATTCCGGCAGGGCAATCGCGCATTCCGGCAAAGCCACGGGCGGATTCGGCAG
>DOKO01000023.1:2961-3283 GCA_003510825.1 Stenotrophomonas sp. | reverse complement strand
CGGATATGCAGATTCGGCAGCGCGCCTGTTTCAGGCCGGCTGGCCCATCTGTGCCGGCGAGCGCATCAGCGTGTCGCGCGGCAGTTCGCCGAACACCTTGCGGTAGTTGTCGGCAAAGCGCGAGAGATCCCACAGGCCACAACTGAGTGCGATGGCCTTGACCGAGCGGCGGCTGGAGTCGGCCATCGACAGGCTGCGGCATGCGGCGCACAGCCGAAGCATCGACAGGTAACGGTTGGGCGACACGCCGAACAGATCTTCGAACGCGTAGCGCAGGCCACGTTCGCTGACGCCGGCCGCATCACAGATTTCATTCATATAG
>DOKO01000023.1:0-2740 GCA_003510825.1 Stenotrophomonas sp. | reverse complement strand
ACAGATTTCATTCATATAGATGTTGCGCCGCAGGTTGAGGCGCATGAAGTTCTCGGCGCGCTGCGCAATGAGGTAGTGCGTCCGCCGCGCGCGGGTGAAGCCCGGGCGATCGCCAGGCCCGGCCGCCAGCAGCGCCTGGATGTGTTCGTGCAGCAGGCGGTCGGTCTCTTCCGGCTGCAGTGCCGCCCCCTGCCCCAGCTGCGCATGCAGCTGCAGGTAATGGTTGGCCAGCGCCTGGCTGTCGACGGGCAGCTGCACCAGGCTCAGGGCCTGGCCGGCCGGTGGCGTGCTGCGCAGGCTCAGCTCGGTGAGTTTGCGCTGCACCCGCGCTACGGGCAGCAGCATGACGGTGATCTGGGTGCCGGCGCTGAGCGTGAACTCACTGATGCCTTCGGGCAGCACCGTGAACGACATGCCCGCCACCATCGGCACGCCGTGGCACCAGCTCTGCACTTCATCGGTGGCATGCACGAAGCCGAGCATCGCCCAGTCCGGCGGCAGCATGAAGCGCCCACGGCAATGGAAGCCGCAGGTGATGCTGCAGAACAGCGCTTCATCGTGCACACGCGAAGAGAAGGCAGCCTTGGGCCCGTTGCCGTCGAGCAGCAGCAGTTCCACATCGCAGACGCGAAGCACACCGCTCAGCGTCGCCAGGTCGATCGACCGGAGTTCACCGTCGTCGAGCTGGCCGCCTTCGATATCGCCCACCCCACCTTCCATGACAGTGTCGTCCCCCATGAGTCCGTATCCGCCGCCCCCACTGCCTGACAGGGCGCGCGCCGCAATCCATTCATCGTGCCGCAGCGAGCCCTGCCTGCAATGCAGCCGGCCACCGCGGGTACGTTTCGATTGCGTTGGAGTATTGCGTGTAAATGCGCGTCCGTAAACAGTGATGCATTACGTAAACCATTAATGTTCAGCCTTTCGAAATGTGTCCACGAATGGCACGGAATTCGCATGCGGCAAGGCTTCCCGGCGATTTTCTCGATCCAAATGAACGGATTTGTCGGGTAACGTTTTTTCTTCACCTGAACGGCCGTTTTCCTTCACGCGAAAATGGCTTTCTGCCGAATTTGCATATTGATTTGGCTTGCGGCACCGCGCCATTCGGGCAAGAGTCGATGCCATGGTGATCCGGCCACGCGACATCGGCCTCACCCAGGGGGAAACATGCAGACGCACGCCACCCGCACACCGTCGACCCGCGGCAGGACGCCGCGCGATGGCGCTCGTGTGCAGGCTGCTCCCGGGGACAGGGATCACGTTGATTGACCATGGCGGGACTGTCCCGCCATGTCCCCCTGCCAGGATGGCGGGGGTCCATGGATGGACCCGGCGGAGCCGGGCGCCCATTCAACCTGGGTAATACACGTAAACCTGACTGGTATAGGGAGACAACCGTCATGAACGCATCGATCCGCAAGTTCCTCAACGAAGAAGACGGCGTGACCGCGCTGGAATATGGCCTGCTGGCAGCGGTTATTGCCGGGCTCCTCATCGCCGTGGGCAAAGATCAGCTGGCCGGCTTCTTCAAAACACTGTTCGACAAGTTGGAAGCAACTGCAACGGAAGCCACCGGAGCTGCTTGAGCAACCGCTGCGCCATCGAGGATCGCCTCGGTGCAACCTCGATGGCGGCTTCTGTTTCACGTAATTGTCCATTGATGGACGCTGAGGGTGTGGGATGACGTTACTGGGGCTGTTGGCCATGGGTTTGAGCCTGCGCATCGCGATCAGCGATCTGTATGCCCGCCGTGTCCCCAATGCCTGGCTGGTCGGAGCGTGCGCGCTTGCCCTCCCGTTGATTGTCGCCGGTCAGTTTTCCGGCCCACACCTGCCATGGTGGGGGCACCTGCTGGGCGCCGCGCTGGGGCTGGCATCGCTGCTGCCTTTCTACGCGCTCGGCTGGATGGGTGCCGGTGACGTCAAGTTCTTCGCCGTGCTGGGGTTGCTGCTGGGCTGGAACGCCCTGCTGCCGATCTGGATCGCCGCAAGCCTGGTGGCAGGCCTGCACGCGGTGCTGGTGATCAGCACGCGACGGGTGATGCCCTGGGTATCGCCACGCCTGCAACTGCACTGCACGCGATGGAGCGCGCACTGGCAGGCGCGCCCGGCCATCAAGGACATGCACCTCGCCCGCCAGGGACGCCAGGGCATCCCCTATGCCGCCTATCTCGCCTTCGCCGCCATCGGCTGGGTCGCGGCCTCGACCCTGGGAGTACTGCCATGAAGACGATCCGATCCCAACGCGGCGTCATCACCGTCGAGTACGCACTGATGATGATGCTCGGCTTCCTTCCGCTGCTGATGCTCACCTTTTCCGGCGTGATGATCATGGCCGCGCAGCAGACGCTGGCGACCGCATCGGCCGAAGGCGCGCGCGCATCGCTGCGCTTCGGCAGCACCGCCGAACGTCGCGTCGCCGCATGCTCGGCCGCACGCCGCTCGATGCAATGGCTGCTGCGCTTCTCGGGCCAGGAACCTGACTGCAGCGCGGCCAGCAGCACCGGCGCCATCGTGGTCTCGCCGCCGGCGGCGTGCAGCGGCCTGGCCAGCGCGCAGTGCGTGACCGTCACGGTCAGCTACGACTATTCCAGCCACCCCTTCCTTCCCGGCACCGGCACGCTGTACGGCTGGGTGATGAAGGCCCCGATCCGCAGCGTTGCGGTCGCCCAGCTCGATCTCGGCAGCAACTGACGATCGGTTTCAGGAGATGGTTCCATGCTCAAGTTGACCCGCAT
>DOKO01000024.1:2406-3066 GCA_003510825.1 Stenotrophomonas sp. | reverse complement strand
CCGCGCGCCGGCGTGGGCCGCGCTGTGCGGGTGCGTTGCCTTCCAGCAGGTTGACCGGCAGGCACAGGCTGCGCAGCAGGCTGAAACGGCGCCAGCCAAGGTAGCCCCAGAAACCGGTACCGCCCCAGTGCCGTTGCGCGGCCAGTGCCGCACGCGCGCCGACCGTCTCGCCGAAGATGCCGCGTGAGAGCACGTACAGGGGCGCGCGCTCGAACAGCGGCTTGCACCACCACATCGCCAGCGATGCCCATGCGAAGCCGTCCAGCCACCAGGCCAGTGCGTTGAACAGCACGAACAACGGCGCGCTGGCCAGCAGCCAGCTGCCCCACACCGCGCGCGCATGGCGGCGGGCGAGGGCGGTGCCCAGTTCCATCGCTTCCCAGCCGCTGCGCGCACGCAGGGCCACGTCGAGGTGGTCAATCCGCACGTTCACCCCCGCGACCGCCGCGCCACAGCCACAGCAGCACGCCGGCCCACAACACGCCGGCCACGCTGTACTTGGCCCAGGCCGGGATCTGCGCGATCGACGACCAGAACGCTTCCACGAAGGCCGCCAGCAGCAGCATGAAGGCCACGCCCAGGCACAGGCGGGCGCCGATGCGGCCGCCTTCCACCAGCGCGTCGATGCGGCGGCGGCGACCGGGCGCCAGCAGCTTCATG
>DOKO01000024.1:1985-2167 GCA_003510825.1 Stenotrophomonas sp. | reverse complement strand
CCGGGCGCCAGCAGCTTCATGCCCAGCTGCAGGCCGGCACCGCCAGCGATGACGATGCCGGTCAGTTCGAATGCCGCATGGCCGACGACGAAACGCCAGAACGGATCGCCATGGCCGATCTGCTGCAGGTGGCCTGCCACCGCGCCCATGATGACGCCGTTGAACAGCAGCACCAGCAGCGT
>DOKO01000024.1:0-1708 GCA_003510825.1 Stenotrophomonas sp. | reverse complement strand
ATGCTGATGTTGTTCATGATGTAGTAGCCGAACATCATCCAGTCGGTGCCGCTGTCACGCCCCAGCCGGTCCGCAGCCGGGTCGTACATGCGTTCCATCTCGGCGATCTGGCTGTTGTCCATCAGCAGGTGCACGCTGTCCGGGTACAGCTGCACCACGGCGAAGCAGGCCAGCGCCGGCACTGCGAACATCGCCAGTGCCACCCACATGCTGCGCGCCTGGCTGCGCACCAGCATCGGGAAGTCGGCCACCAGGAATTCCAGCGCCCGCCGCCAGCGCACCGGCGGCGTGCGGTACAGCACACTGTGGCCCTGCTGCATCAGCTGCTGCAGGCGCTGCACCAGCTGCGGGCTGTAGCCGCGTTCGCGGGCCAGCGCCAGCTGCTGGCACAGGCGGCGGTAGCGCTGGGCGAAGGCGACGTCACCCGGATCAGCGGCTTCGGGCCTGCGCCGCCTGCGCCGCGAAGCGCCGGCGCGCTGCTGCAGCCAGAGCTCCAGCTGCTGCCATTCGTGCTGGTGGCGGGCGACGAACTGTTCCTGCTTCATCGACGTCCCAGCAGCCAGTTGGCCATCGCATACAGGCGCAGCACGCCGACCTGGCCGGATGCACCGGTCAGCGGCTCGGCGATACCTGCCAGTTCCTGCTGGCGGCCCGGCGACAGGCGCGGCGCGCGTTCGGCAAACGCCAGGACGGCCGCCTGTTCCTGCGGGCGCAGCGGCTGCGACGGCACCAGCACGCTGTCGATGGTGGCCGGTGGCGACAGGTAATGCATCGGCTCGTGCACCACCACGGTGCCGGCCACCAGGTCGCCGAGGCGGCGCCCGTAGGGATCGAACAGGCTGCTGAGCAGGCCCAGGGCATAACCGAACGGCAGCATGTCCACGGTGCGCAGCAGGTTGCGGGTGATCGAGGCCATCCAGCCCACCGGTGCGCCATCGCGCGACAGCACGCGCAGGCCGAGTACACGCTTGCCCAGGGTGCGGCCCCACAGCGCTTCGCAGACGATGGGGTAGGCCCACATCAGCAGGAACATCGCGGCCATGTAGATGCCGCGGCCAAACTCATCGAGCAGGGCCAGCGGAATGGACAGCAGCACCAGCGCGCCGAAGCGGATGCCCAGGTCGACCAGCCAGGCCAGCGCACGTGGCATCGGCCCGGCGGTGGGCAACTGCAGCGGCACGCCTTCCGGCGTTACCACCTCGCGGTAGGTATCGAGCATGGGCGCGGTCATCAGTGCGATGGCCGCGAATGTGGGCGCTGGAGTCCTCTCCGGCGTGCTGCCACAGGCATGGGGGTCTCGACGGTTCCTGGTCGGGCCCCGACTTTAGCAGAGCCCAGTGGCCGACGAAGCGGCTCAGCCCAGGTATTCGTCCTTCAGCCGCACGTAGTGGTCGGCCGAATAGTGCAGCGACTCGATCTCTTTGTCGCTGAGCGTGCGTGCCGGACGCGCCGGGTTGCCGACCCACAGCTCGCCCTCGCCGACCACCTTGCCCGGGCCCACCACGGCGCCGGCGCCGACGAAGGCATGGCGCTCGACACGCGCACCGTCGAGGATGCAGGCGCCCATGCCGATCAGGCTGTAATCGCCGATGGTGCAGGCGTGGATGATGCAGCCGTGGCCGACGGTCACGCCTTCACCGATCAGGGTCGGGTAGCCGGCCTTGTTGTACGGGCTGTGGTGGCTGACGTGGATGATGGTGCCGTCCTG
>DOKO01000155.1 GCA_003510825.1 Stenotrophomonas sp. | reverse complement strand
ACCAGCTCGATCTTGGTGCCGCCGATGTCGATGCCGTAGCAGGCGTGGGCGATCAGCTCAGCCATGGTGGATGGTGACGCCCTGGACGACGCGGTTGACGGTGCCGTCCGGGAACGGATTGTCCGGGGTCAGGCCCAGCGCGGCCGAACGCTGCAGCGCGAACAGCTGGGCAAAGCCGAGCCACACCGGCGCCAGCCACGGGTCGTCCAGTGCCGGCACGGTGAGCGTGTACTCGTCGTCCGCGCCGATATCCGCATGCGGCCCGATCGCCAGCACCTGGCCGGCCACGCCGTCGCGGCGCAGTTCTTCCAGCAGGTCCTGTTCGTAGCGGCGTGCCAGCGGCTGCACGCTGCGCAGAACGACCACCAGGGTGTCGCCGTCCAGCGTGGACTTGGGGCCGTGGCGGAAGCCGAGCGGGGTATTCGCAAGGGCCAGCACGCGACCGGCGGTCAGCTCCAGCACCTTCAGCGCGCACTCGCGGGCCAGCGCTTCCAGCGGACCGCTGGCCAGGTAGATCACCCGGTTGAACGGGCGCTGCGCCAGTGCCGCGACCGGTGCATCCCACTGTGCCAGGCCTTCGCGGCCGAGCGCGGCGATCTGCTTCAGGCGCGCGACGCGTGCCTCCCACGGCGCGCGGTCGAACACGGTCAGCGCGGCCAGCAGCATGCAGGTCAGGCTGCTGGTCATGGCGAATGCACGGTCGCAGCTGGCCGAAGGCATCAGCAGGGTGCAGGTATCGCTGCGGCCGGCGCCGCGACGGGCCAGTTCGCCATCGGCGTTGCAGGTGATGTCGAGGAAGCGGGCATCGGCCACGTCACTGCGCACGCGGTCCACCGCGGCCACGCTTTCCGGGCTGGAACCGCTGCGGCCGAACGACACCAGCAGGGTGGGGCGGTCGCGCTGCAGGTACAGCGCCGGGTGGGTCAGCAGGCTGGTGGTATGCACCACGCGCACCTCGGCCGGCCACTGCGCGTTGATCGCATCGGCCACCATCTCGGCGATGAAGCCGGAGCTGCCGGCGCCGGTGAACAGCACGCGCTGGTTGGGATCGTTGAGGCTGTCGCCGAGGAAGGCCTGCAGGCGGTCGCGGGCACGCGACAGGTCCTGTGCAAGGGCTTCCCACAGCGCCGGCTGCTGGGCGATTTCGGTAGCGGTATCGGCTCCGCCGCGGCGCTGCCAGGCGGACACATCGGAAAGCAGGGTGACGTCCATTCGGAGGTTCCAGTTGGGCCAGCGCACCATCAGCGTTTTCTTTCGAAATGTCAAACATCGAAAGCAAAAAGAAAGAAATTGGCTGGCCTGGCTTGTCCGGGATGGAGGCGTTCGCGAAACGCAAGATTCGGCCGGATGCCGTATCGCACAATGCTTAACAGGGGGTTGCAAGCGCTTACACAAAGTATTGCGGCGCAACAACTTTCGTTTCGATCAAATATATCTTCCTTTTTCCTTTCAGTTTGTTGACATCTTTCGAATCACTGCCCTAGAGTCGGCCGCAACTGCTTTCGAAACGCCCGGTAAACGGGTTGGGAGTTCGTGTGGAGAACCGCATTCGTCGCTCGCCGCTGTTGCTGGCCCTGCTGCCAGCATTGATGCTGGTTGCGACATCGGCCCAGGCCGAGCCGGTCGGCAACCTGCGTTCGGTCAGCGCCAGTGACAGCCGTGACGGCGTGCACGGCTGGGATCTGCAGACCGACAGCGGCGCGCGCATCCGCATCGAACTGCCGGCCGCGGACATCATCCGCGTGCAGGCCGGCCGCAAGGGCACGTTGACCGGGGCTGGCGACAAGGCCGCGCCGATCGTGCTGCCGCAGCCCAAGGCGAACGTGCAGGCGCAGCTGGAAGAAGACGCACAGGAGATCCGCGTGCGCACCGACGCACTGGTGCTGCACGTGCAGCGGCAACCGCTGCGCCTGCGCCTGGAACGCCTGGACAACGGCCAGCCGACCGCGCTGTGGCAGGAACTGCAGCCGCTGGACCTGGACGCCACGCAGAGCGTGCAGGTGCTCTCTTCGCAGGCCGACGAAGGCTACTTCGGTGGCGGCCAGCAGAACGGCCGTTACCAGTTCAAAGGCCGCGAACTGGAAGTGTCCTACTCCGGCGGCTGGGAAGAGGGTGATCGCCCGAGCCCGGCGCCGATGCTGCTCAGCAGCCGTGGCTGGGGCATGCTGCGCAACACCTGGAGCGATGGCAGCTACGACCTGCGCCAGGCCGACCAGGCCACCCTGCTGCACCGCGAAGACCGCTTCGATGCCTATTACTTTGTCGGTGCCGACCTGCCGAAGCTGATCGAACGCTACACCCAGCTGACCGGCCGCCCGAACATGGTCGCGCGCTGGGCGCTCTCCTACGGCGATGCCGACTGCTACAACGACGCCGACAACCGCAAGAAGCCCGGCACCGTGCCCGAAGGCTGGAGCGACGGCCCGACCGGCACCACGCCGGATGTGATCGACAGCGTGGCCAAGCAGTACCGCGAACATGACATGCCCGGCGGCTGGATCCTGCCCAACGATGGCTATGGCTGCGGTTACCAGAAGCTGCCGGAGACCGTGCAGGGGCTGGCGAAGTATGGCTTCCGTACCGGGCTGTGGACCGAGAACGGCGTCGACAAGATCGCCTGGGAAGTGGGCAAGGCCGGCACCCGCGTGCAGAAGCTGGACGTGGCCTGGACCGGCAAGGGCTACCAGTTCGCGATGGATGCCAACCGCCAGGCCTTCAACGGCATCCTCGACAATTCCGACTCGCGCCCGTTCCTGTGGACGGTGATGGGCTGGGCCGGCATCCAGCGTTACGCGGTGGCCTGGACCGGTGACCAGAGCAGCAGCTGGGACTACATCCGCTGGCACGTGCCGACCCTGGTCGGATCGGGCCTGTCCGGCATGGCCTACGCCAGCGGCGACGTCGATGCGATCTTCGGCGGCAGCGCCGAAACCTTCACCCGCGACCTGCAGTGGAAGGCGTTCACTCCCGTGCTGATGGGCATGAGCGGCTGGTCGTCGAATGCACGCAAGCATCCGTGGTGGTTCGACGAACCCTACCGCAGCATCAATCGCGATTACCTGAAGTTGAAGATGCGCCTGACCCCGTACATGTACGGGCTGGTGCACGAGGCCGCGCAGACCGGCGCGCCGCCGGTGCGTGGGTTGATGTGGGACAACCCGCGCGATCCGCATGCGCAGGATGAAACCTACAAGTACCAGTTCCTGCTCGGCCGCGACCTGCTGGTGGCGCCGGTGTACCGCAGCCAGGCCGCCAGCCGTGGCTGGCGCCGCGACATCCATCTGCCCGCCGGTGGCTGGATCGATTACTGGGATGGCCGACGCGTGCAGGCCGGTACCGAGGGTCGCCAGCTCGACCGCCAGGTGGACCTGGCCACGCTGCCGGTGTTCGTGCGTGCCGGTGCCATCCTGCCGATGTACCCGTCGATGCTGTTCGATGGCGAAAGGCCGCTCGATGAAGTGACCTTCGACCTGTACCCGCAGGGCGATGCGCAATACACGCTGTACGAAGACGACGGCAACACGCGCCGCTACCAGAAGGGCGAATCGAGCACCCAGGTGGTGCGCGTGCAGGCCCCGGCGCAGGGCA